>DASUXN010000433.1:0-3105 GCA_036377875.1 Acidimicrobiales bacterium | reverse complement strand
GGCGCCCATGACCCGCGGCATCCTCGCCACCTGTTACGCCCGGCCGGCGGCGGGCACGGCGCCGTCCACCGACGGCCTGCTGGGCACCCTGGCCGACGCCTACGCGGGCGAGCCGTTCGTGGTCGTGTCGCCCCGGTCGCCCTCGACCAAGGCCACATGGGGGTCGAACTGCGCCCACCTCACCGTCCGCTACGACGAGCGGACGGGCTGGATCGTCGTCCTGGCCGCCCTCGACAACCTCGTGAAGGGCGCGTCGGGCCAGGCCCTCCAGTGCGCCAACCTGCTCCTCGGGCTGGACGAGACCGCCGGCCTGCCGACCGTGGGGGTCTATCCGTGAGCGTCTGTCGCCCCAAGGGGTTCGTTGCCTCGGGCGTCCACTGCGGCGTCAAGGCGGGCGACGCCCTCGACCTCGCCCTGGTCGCCACCACCGACGGCAAGCCCGTTCCGGCCGCGGCCGTGTTCACGTCCAACCAGGCCGCGGCCGCGCCCGTGCAGGTCTCGCGCGCCAACCTGGCGGCCACCGGTGGGCGGGCGGCTGCCGTGGTCCTCAACAGCGGCAACGCCAACGCCGCAACCGGCGCGGCGGGCCGTGCCCATGCCGAGCAGATGGTCGCGGCGGTGGCAGCCGGACTGGGGTGCGCCGCCCACGAGGTGTTGGTGTGCTCCACCGGCCTCATCGGCATCCCCTTGCCCATCGACGCCGTCCTCTCGGGCGTCGACCCCCTGCTCACGGCGAGGAAGGGCAACGAGGCGGCCGCCCTTCTGGCCGCCCAGGCGATCCTGACCACCGACACCCGGCCCAAGGAGGCGCTGGTCGGCACCGGCCTGGTGACCGTCGGGGGAATGGCCAAGGGGGCGGCCATGCTCGCCCCCAATCTTGCCACCATGCTGGCCGTCCTCACCACCGACGCCACCGCCGCGCCGGAGGAGCTCCAGGAGGCGCTGGGCCAGGCGGTCGACGCGACCTTCAACACACTTGTGGTCGACGGCTGCACGTCCACCAACGACACGGTGATCGTGCTGGCCAGCGGCAAGCAGGCCAGGCCCCCGGCCGGCGCCCTGGCCGAGGCCTTCACCCTGGCCTGCGCCGATCTGGCCGAGCAGATGGCCGACGACGCCGAGGGCGCCACGCGGGTCGCCACCATCCGGGTCTGGGGCGCCCGCTCGGCCGACGACGCCCGCCGGGCCGCCCGCAAGGTGGCCGAGAGCCAGCTCGTGCAGTGCTCGCTGCACGGGGCCGACCCTTACTGGGGCCGGATCGTGAGCGAGCTGGGCTCGTGCGGCGCCGAGTTCGACCCCGACAAGGTGTCCGTGGCTTACGGGGGCGTGGTGGTGTGCGCCGACGGCGTGGCCGCCGCCCACGACGCCGAGCGGGTCACGTCCCACATGAACGGCCGTATGGTCGACATCTCGGCCGGCCTGGGCCTGGGCGACGGCGAGGCGACCTTCCTCACAACGTCGCTGTCCCCGGCCTACATCGCCGAGAACGAGCGCACGTCGTGACCACCCTGCGCGGGTCGGCGGCCGCGGCTGGCCTGCGTGGCCCGAACGCCGCGGCCGCGACCGAGAAGGCGGCCGTCCTGGCCGAGGCGCTGCCCTACATCCGCCGGTTCTGGGGCAAGGTGGTGGTGGTCAAGTACGGCGGCTCGGCCATGGAGGACCCGGCGCTGGCCAGCCTGTTCGCCCAGGACGTGGTGCTCATGCGCTCGGTCGGGATGCGCCCGGTGGTCGTCCACGGTGGCGGTCCCCAGATCGGCGCCCTCATGGCCCGGCTGGGCATGGTCCCCGAGTTCCGGGACGGCTTCCGGGTCACCGACGCCGACACCCTCGACGTGGCCCGCATGGTCCTGGTGGGCAAGGTCAACCGGGACATCGTGTCGGCCGTCAACGTGCTCGCTCCCATGGCCGTCGGGCTGTCGGGAGAGGACGCCGGCCTCATCCTCGCCACCGCCCGCGACCCCGAACTGGGCTTCGTGGGCGACGTGGTGCACGTCAATCCGTCGATCATCGAGCGGCTGATGGTCGAGGAGCTGATCCCCGTGATCGCCACCATCGGCAGCGACGCCGAGGGCCAGGCCTACAACATCAACGCCGACGTGGCCGCGGCAGCCATCGCCGCCGCCCTGGGCGCCGAGAAGCTCGTCTACCTCACCGACGTGGCCGGCCTCCTGGCCGACGTGCGAGACCCCTCGAGCCTCGTCCAGACGCTGACCGTGGACGAGCTCGACAGGTGGCTGGCGGGGGAGGGCGGGCCGGTGAGCGGGGGCATGATCCCCAAGCTCGCCTCGTGCGCCCGGGCGGTGCGGGGCGGAGTGGCCCAGGCCCACATCCTCGACGGCCGCGTGCCTCACGCCCTCCTGCTGGAGGTGTTCACCAACGAGGGCATCGGCACCATGATCGGCCCCGCGTGACGGGGAGCGGTCCCCTCATGCCCACCTACCCCCCGCCGCCGGTGACGTTCGTGCGGGGCTCGGGCAGCCGGCTGTACGACGCCGAGGGCCGGGGCTACCTCGACTTCGTGGGCGGCGTGGCCGTCACCGCCCTGGGCCATGCCCACCCGGCCGTGGCCGAAGCGCTGGCCGCCCAGGCCCGGACCCTTCTGCACACGTCCAACCTGTACGGAACGACGGTGGGCCTGGAGGTGGCCCGCGCCCTCGACCGGCTTATCGGCGGCGGAGGACAGGTCTTCTTCGCCAACTCGGGAGCGGAGGCCAACGAGTGCGCCATCAAGCTGGCCCGCAAGTGGGCCGGCACCTCCACCGGCCGCTACGTGGTCGTCTCTGCCGACCGCTCGTTCCACGGGCGAACCCTGGCCACCCTCCACGCCACCGGCCAGCCCTCCAAGCACGCCGCCTTCCAGCCCCTTCCCGCCGGCTTCCGCCACGTGCCGTACGGCGACGTGGCCGAGCTGGCCACGGCGGTGGCGGCTCCCGACGTGGCCGCCGTCCTACTCGAGCCCATCCAGGGCGAGGGCGGCGTGTGGCCTGCCCCCGACGGCTACCTGGCCGGGGTGCGCCAGGTCTGCGACGAGGCGGGCGTGCTGATGATGCTCGACGAGGTCCAGACCGGCCTGGGCCGCACCGGTCGGTGGTTCGCCTTCCAGCA
>DASUXN010000432.1:0-3069 GCA_036377875.1 Acidimicrobiales bacterium | reverse complement strand
TCGGCTCTCGGCGCTACAGACGTATGCGGAGCCCCTGGGCGGCGCCCCGTTGGAACCGGTAACGCCAAGGATCCCTGTCAAGGGCCATTGGTTTCTCCCCGGAGACGGTCATGAGCCCTCCCCGGGCGTGGCCACGAAATCTCCCCAGAGGTGGCCACCAGATCTCCCGGTTATGAGGCGAGGGGCATCACGCCCTTCCCTGCAATGGCCTGGGCGAGACGGACGCTGTCACCGATAGTGGCGCAAAGGTGGGCGTGGTGGAGCAGCCGGTCGACGGTGGCGGTGGCCAGCGTCTTGGGCATGATCTCGTCGAAGCCGGACGGATGAAGGTTCGACGACACGGCGACGGACCGTTTCTCGTAGGCGGCGTCGACGAGGCGGTAGAGGCCCTCAGCGGCGTCGGGTCCCACGGGCAGGAGGCCGATGTCATCCACCACGACCAGGTCGGCCCGCAGGATGCGGGCCACCGCCCGAGTGACCGAGTCGTCGGCCCGGTGACGGCGGACCAGCACGCCGAGCGACTCCAGGCTGAACCACGCCACCCGGTGTCCGGCCTCCACCGCGGCCTGGCCGAGGGCTTCGAGGAACATGGTCTTGCCCGTGCCCGACGGCCCGCACACCACCAGGTTCTCCCGCCGCCCGAGCCACTCCAGGGTCTGCAGCGCTGCCTGGGTGGGGAGGGCGATGGAGCTCAGCGCCGGGTCCCAGGCGGCGAAGGTCTTGCCCGTGGGGAACCCGGCCGCCGCCCGGCGGGTGGCACGCGAGGACCGTTCCCGGCCCGCCACCTCCTCGGCCAGCAGCACCCGCAGGACCTCGGCCGGCTCCCACCGCTGGGACCGGGCGGTGGCCAGCACCTCGGGGGCGGTGCGGCGGATGTGGGGCAGGCGCATGCGCCGCAGCAGCGCTTCCAGCTCGGCGTCCAGGGGCGGGGGCTGGGGCGACGGTGTGGTCATCGCCCGAACCGTTCCCAGGCGCCGGTGCCGGGCTGGAGGGTGTGGGCCTCGCTGGCCCGGGTGGTCTCGCCCGCGGCCGCCCGGTTGGCCAGGATCGATGCCAGGTCGCCCTCGCCGAAGCGGCCGTGCACGCCGGCATGGCCCAGCGCCCAGCTCACCGCCTCGGCCCCCGACAGCTTGGCCAACGCCACCGCCGAAGCCATCTTGGCCCGGACCCGGGTGGCGCCGGCCGCCCCCGCCTCGGTCAGCCACAGAGCGGCCCCGGCGCCGATGGCCAGGAACTCGGCCTCGGCGGCGCTGGCTGCCACCGGCGTGCGGTCGAGCGGCCCCTCCGGGGCGGGCGGGAAGTGGGCGGGGTCGATGCGGGGGTTGCCGGGGGAAGTGCGCAGGTGGCGGGCCACCTCGACCGGCCCCGTCGGGCCCACGTGGGTGACGATGACCTCCTCGCCGTGGGTGCGCACCCACACCGTCGCCCCCGCCAAGCGGCTCGGCACCGAGTACACGCACCAGTCCAACTGGACGGTGGGCTGGTCGACGCCAACGTGGCGGGTCTGGCCGAAGGCGGCGGTGAAGGGCTGGGCGGGAAGTGCGTGCAGCCGGGGCCGCTCCTCGACCAGCATCTCCGCCGGTGCCCGGCGGGTGACTCGGTGGGGACGGCCGTTGAGTTCGTCGCACACCGCTTCGCACGCCGCCTCCAGCTCCGCCCAACCCGAGTAGGCGGGGAGCAGGTTGGCGTCGGTCGGCACCAGGTCGGCCTTGGCCACCCGGACCGTGGCCTCTGAGCCGCCCTTCGAGGGGGCGTCGGCGGGCAGGCACGTGGCCACGGTCAGGCCGTAGTGGCGGGCGGCCTCGACCATGGCCGGGTTGCGGATGGCGATGCGGGCCACGTGGTCCACGGTCACCGTCTTCTCGTTGTCGGTCAGGCCATAGGTCGGGCACCCGCCGAACCGGCGGAGCGCCGTGTCGAGGCAGGCCGCCACGGTGGGCAGGGCCTTGTCCCGGATCGGCAGCACAACCCGGAATCGGCTCCACGACAGCCATGCGCAGAACAGCGTCGTGGGCGCCCCCTCGATCGTGGGGCCGGTGCCGAAGTCCCACTGGAACCACAGGCCCGGCTCGGGCACCCACGGCCTGTGGACACGGCGGTGCCCGGCCGCCCACGCCTCGCGGGCGACAGCCACGGCGCGGCGGGTGGTGCGCTCTGACCCGCCGAAGCCCATGGCGACGAGCTTGTCGTGGGCCACGTCGGCGCGGACCTTGCCGCGGCTCTGGTCCATCCATTCCTCGAGCTTGGCCAGGAACGGGTCGATGAGCTGGTCGCGGCGAGCAGGGCGGGCACTCAGCTCGCCCGCGTCACGGGCCGCCACGTAGCGGGCCACGGTGTGGTGGTCGACGCCGGCGAGCTCGGCGGCATCGCGGTAGCTGTTGGTCAGGTCGAACGCTTCGAGTATGTGCATGATCTCCTCGGCAGACTTCACGTGGTCCCTTCTCGGTCCTGGGTGCTTGAGCACGCTCAGTGAACCGAGGAGGGGCCGCTCGCAGGTGGACCGCGAGCGGGGGACGGGTGTTGCGGGGAGATCTGGTGGCCGTGGCTGGGGAACTTTCGTGGCCGTCAGCGGGGAGGTTCGTGTCCGTCTACGGGGAGAATTTCATGGCCGTCGACACACCGGCGAGGCGGGATCCTCGCCTCGGCAAGAGCTCGGTACCATTCCGACCACGCGGTCGCTTCGGAGTCCGCCAGATACAGCGCGGGGGCGGCGCGACCCCGCCCCCAGCGTCCGTCGGGCGGCGTGCTGGGACAGGCGAGGACGTCGGATCCCGCAGGGACGTGCCGGTACCAACGTCCGCTGACTCGCCGCGAGCCCGCCGAGGTTCCGGACGGGGTCAGGACGCGACTGGGGACTCGAGCGCTGCGATCACGCGACTGACTCGATCGAGGTCGCCCGCAGCCAACACATCGATGGGGCGGGCGTCGTCGAGTGCCGGCACCGGCCGTCGCAGCCACTGGGCGATGTAGTCGGGATCGATGACCGAGGTCAGACGGTCGACGAGCTCCGTGAGCTCTGTCAGCCGCGCCGCGTGCCGAGGACTCGGCGCGCGCTCGTCCCTCGCCCAT
>DASUXN010000431.1:0-2284 GCA_036377875.1 Acidimicrobiales bacterium | reverse complement strand
TACGCGGGTGGCACGAGCACGGACACCGCCTATGCCGTCGCCCTCGACCAGGACGGCAACATCGTGGTCACCGGGTACACCGAGTCGGGCGACTTCCCGACCGTCAACCCCGCCCAGGCGGCCATGCCGGAGGCCGACGGGCCCCGTACCGACGTGTTCGTGACGAAGGTGAAGGCCGACGGCACCACCGTGCTGTGGTCCACGTACATCGGCGGGCGGGGGCGGGACGCGGCCTATGGCGCGGCGGTGGGCCCGGACGGCGCCGTGTACGTCACCGGCTACACCGAATCGGTCGACTTCCCCGCGGTGCGGGCGTTCCAGGGCACCCACGGGGGCGGGTCGAGCGACGTCTTCGTCGCCCGCATCAACTCGGCGGGCTCGGCGATCGACTGGTCGACGTTCGTCGGTGGCGCCGGGGCGGAGAACGCCAGCGGCATCACGGTCGACGCCCAGGGCGCGGTGATCGTGGGTGGGGCGACCGAGTCGTCGAACTTCCCGGTCAACCGGCCGTTCCAGGGCGTGATCAGCCGACCCGACGACACCGAGGGCTTCCTCCTCAAGATCAACCCCGGCGGAAGCGGCCTGGCCTGGTCGTCGTACCTGGGCGGGGCGGGCGACGACCACATCACCGACGTGGCGGTTGACGCCCAGGGGGACCTCTACCTTGCCGGCGACACCCAGTCGGGGAACTTCCCGACCGTGAGGCCGTTCCAGCAGGGGTTGGGGGGCGCCTCGGCCGGGTCGGGCAGCACCCTGGCCGACGCCTTCGTGGCCAAGGTCAAGGGCGACGGCTCGGGCATCCTGTACTCCACCTACCTGGGTGGCGGCGACTCCGACAAGGCCACGGGTATCGCCGTCGACGCGGCGGGATCGGCCTACGTCACCGGCAACACGGGCTCGGTGAACTTCCCCGTGGCCAGCGCCTTCCAGTCCGAGAAGGACGGTGACTTCGACGCCTTCGTGACCAAGCTGCGGCCCGACGGCTCGGCTATCGCCTACTCGACCTACCTGGGCGGGAGCGGCTCGGACGGCGCCCAGGGCATCGCCGTCGACCGCCAGGGCCACGCCCACATCACCGGGGCCACCGCCTCGGCCGACTTCCCCACCAACCGGCCCTTTCAGTCCGCCAAGGGCGGCGGGTTCGTCGACGCCTTCCTGACCAACGTCGGGGCCAGCGGTTCGACCCTCACCTCGTCCTCCTATCTGGGAGCACGCGACGACGATCAGGCCGCAGGCATCGCCATCGACGGCGACGGGAACGCCGTCGTGGTCGGCTACACCAACTCGGGCGACTTCCCGATCGTGAAGGCGTTCCAGCCGGCGAAGGGCGGGGGCGTTGGGGACGCCTTCATCGCCAAGATCAAGGAGGACGCCGAGAGTGAGGCGGCCTCGACCAACCCCGCCGCCTCCCGGCGGGAGAGGCGAGTACGGACGCTGATCACGATCACCGGTGGTCTGTTCCTGGCCGCCGTGCTCCAGAGCGTGTGGCTGCGGCGGCGTCCCGAGCCGAAGCCCAAGCCGGCCGATGTGGGCGCGAGCGCGGGTGCAGGCGGGGGGACGGTGGCGCTCCCAGGTGTCACGTACGTGCCGCGCCGTGGACCGGCGCCGCTGAAGCCGGCTCCTGGTCCCACCGCGGGCATGCGCACGTGGGCCGACGAGCCCCCTCCGGGAGCGCTCGACGACCGGCGGGCGGAAGACAAGGCCGCCACTACCGCTGGACGTCGCGACCCTTGGGCCCCCGAAGGCCAGGACTGGGACGTCGACGAAGGACCCGAGCCGCGCCCGGCCGATGAAGGGCGCGAGCGGGAACCCACCCGCATGTCGGCGCCCGACCTGTGGGAGCCGGAAGAGACCGTCGTGGGCGCTGTGGCCCCATCGGCGCGGCCTGCCGCCATTCCACCCGCCGACGAGTGGTCCTCGCCCAGCGCCTCGGGCGAGCTCGACCCCATGGACGTGTGGGGCCCGTTGACCGAGCTCCAGGACCCGTCGGAGTGGGCCGACGAGTGGGGCATCGAGGCCTTCATCCGTTCCGGGCCGCCGCCCCGCCCGACCATCGCGCCTGCCGCTCCTCCTCCCGCCGCCCCGCGCCCGGTCCCGCCGGATCCGCCCGCGCCGGCCCAGCCGTCAGTGGCCGAGCCGCCGCCGGCCCAGCCGTCCGTGGCCGAGCCACCGCCGGTGTCAGTCGCACCGCCACCGGTTCAATCGGCCCCGCCCGAGGAAGCTCCGGCCCCACCGCCGCCGCCCGTCGAGACACCGCCGCCACCCGTCGAGACACCGCCCCCAC
>DASUXN010000430.1:0-2493 GCA_036377875.1 Acidimicrobiales bacterium | reverse complement strand
CGCCCTCGCCGGTGAAGGCGTCCATCATGTCGGGTGGCCACGGCGACGACTCCTCGGCCACGAAGATCAGGCAGGGCTTGGCCCCCTCCACCGCCCGCCGGTACTCGAGCTCGGTGATCGAGCGACCGTCGGGATTGCCCTCCTCCGGCACATAGCCGTACCGGTGGGCGAAGATGCCGACGTACAGGTCGCAGGCGTCGACGTCGTCCAGGCATTTCGCCAGCGGGCGCTGGTCGGTGGCCACGTAATCCTCCATGGCCACCACGTCGTGACGCATCTGGCGCAGCGTCTGGTAGACCGCCTCGCGATGCTCCCTCAGGTCGACGAAGCTCGACGAGACGTAGATCTTGGCCATCGCCGAGGGAAAATAGCTCTCGGGATGCTGCTGTAGGCTGGTCGGTCTATGTATGCGGTGATCAAGACCGGTGGCAAGCAGTACCGCGTGGCCCAGGGGGAGCGGCTCGATGTCGAGCGGCTCAAGCTGGCCGGCGAGAACAGCGACGTCACGTTCACGCCCGTGCTCGTGGTCGACGGGGAGCGGGTGGTGGCGGCTGCGTCCGACCTGGCCGGGTCCGAGGTGACGGCCCGGGTGGTCGGCGACGCCAAGGGCCCCAAGATCCGGGGCTTCACCTACAAGAACAAGTCCAACCAGCGCAAGCGCTGGGGCCACCGCCAGAAGTACACGACGATCGAGATCACCGGCATCCGCGCCGGCGCGGCCGCAGGGGGTCAATAGCCATGTCGAAGACCAAGGGAGGCGGCTCCACCCGCAACGGCCGTGATTCGGCCGCGCAGCGCCTGGGCGTGAAGGTCTACGACGGCGGCCGGGTCACCGCCGGTTCGATCATCGTCCGCCAGCGCGGCACCCACTTCCACCCTGGTGAGCACGTGGGCCGTGGCGGCGACGACACTCTTTTCGCTCTGGCCGACGGCACCGTGTCCTTCGTCCGCCGCAAGGGCCGCCGCCTCGTGGACGTGCTCCCGGGCGAGTAGCCCGGGTCGGCTTCGCCCCGCCGTAACCTGCGGGGGTGGCCGAGGGATTCGTCGACGAAGCGTTCGTCAACCTCAAAGGAGGTGACGGCGGCGCGGGGGCGGTGTCGTTCCGGCGGGAGTCCCACGTACCCAAGGGCGGTCCCGACGGCGGCAACGGGGGCAAGGGTGGCGACGTGTGGCTTGTGGCGAACAACCAGGTCGCCTCGCTGCTCGCCTTCCAGGACCACCCCCACCGCCGAGCCGAGAATGGCGGCCACGGCCAGGGGAAGGCCAAGCACGGCGCCTCGGGCGCCGACATGCGGGTGGCGGTGCCCGTCGGCACCATGGCCCTCGACCGCGACGGCGAGCTGCTGGCCGACCTCGCCGCCCCCGGCGACGCCTGGCTGGCGGCCGAGGGCGGCCGGGGCGGGCGGGGCAACGCCAGCTTCCTCTCCAACCGCCGGCGGGCCCCAACCTTTGCCGAGCAGGGCGAGGTGGGGGAGGAGCGGTGGATTCGGCTCGAGCTCAAACTCATGGCCGACGTGGCCCTGGTCGGCTTCCCCAACGCGGGCAAGAGCACGCTGATCTCCCGTATCTCGGCGGCCAAGCCGAAGGTGGCCGACTATCCGTTCACCACCCTCCGCCCTCACCTGGGCGTCGTGCGCACCGATGAGACCGGTCTGCGTGGCCTGAACGCCGCGGTCGAGTTCGTCGTGGCCGACATCCCCGGCCTCGTGGAGGGGGCGAGCGAGGGGCGGGGCCTGGGCCATCAGTTCCTGCGCCACGTGGAGCGGGCCCGGGCCCTGGCCGTGCTGATCGACCTCGGCCCCCTGGCCGGACGCCCTCCCGACGAACAGGAGCGCGTCCTGCTCGAGGAGCTGGGCAACTACCGCCCCGAGCTGCTCGACCGTCCCCGCCTTCTGGTCGGCACCAAGGCCGACGTGGCCGAGCACCCCTGGCCGGCTGACCGCCTGCGCATCTCAGCCGTCACCGGCGAAGGCATGAAAGAACTGGTTGGACGCATGGCCGACCTGGTGGCCGAGGCCCGGTCCGCCGAGCCGGCCGTCGGGGGCGGGCGGTTCGTCGTCCACCGGCCCGTACCCGAGGGCGTCCGGGTGGAGCGGGACGAGACGGGAACGCTGATCGTGAGAGGTCGCGAGGCGGAGCGGGCGGTGGCGATCAACGACCTCACCAACGCCCAGGCCCTGGAGTACGTGCAGGCTCGGCTGAAGCGGCTCGGCGTCGACCGAGCCCTGGCCCGGGCCGGCGCCCGCGACGGCGACCTCGTGCGCATCGGCTCGTTCTCCTTCGAGTACGAGAAGGACGCCTGACGTGGTCATCGTCGTCAAGATCGGCACGTCCTCGCTCACCAACGCCGCCGGCGAGGTCAACGTCGCCGCCATCGACAAGCTGTGCGCCGAGGTGGCGGTGCTGCGCAGCCATCGCCACGGGGTGATCGTCGTCACATCGGGCGCCATCGCCGCCGGCCTGCCCGTCCTGGGCCGGGTCACCCGTCCCTCC
>DASUXN010000429.1:0-3148 GCA_036377875.1 Acidimicrobiales bacterium | reverse complement strand
CCGGCCGTCACATGGCGGGCCGCCTCGCGGGCCCGCCCCGGGCGGGGCCCCACGCCCGGCCGTGTCCACATGGCGGGCCTCTTCGCGGCCCGCCCCGGGCGGGCTTCCGCTAGACGTACTCCCGGAGGTAGTCGCGCAGCTCGCGGGCGCCGTCGGAGACGGCGGCCTCGTCGGCCTGTTCGGCGGCGGCGGTGATCGCCCACGAGCGGGCGGCGAGCTGGTCCCACATCTTGCGGTCGATACCGAAGGGCGGCTTGGCGTCCTCCACGATGGCGGCCAGCCGGCCGAGGTCGACGATCAGCTCGCCGTCGTCGGGCGTGCGGATGAGCCGGTCGGCGACCACGAAGATGTCCCCCATGGCCGTCTGGGCCTGCTCGTCCAGGTCGTCGCCCTCGCCGTCGGCCCCCCAGCCCGTCGTGTCGTCACCGTCGTCCTCGGCCAGGTCGGCCAGCATCTCCTCGACCACGGCCTCGTCGAACTCACGCACCACCAGTAGCCCACCCGCCTCCCAGCGCCAGGGGACCGACTCCTCGTCGAGGGCGATACCGACCGCGACGCGCTCTCCCGCCGGCCAGGTGGCCAGCTCGAAGGCGACCTCCTCGTCGGGGTCCTCCGCAGGCGGGAGGCTCGGCTCGGCCGAGGGGTCGGGCGCGAGCCTGCACTCCCGGCAGGCGGCGTTGATACCGGCCGTGTAGTCGGCGCCGCAGTGCGGGCAGAGGGTCACAGGACGGGCTCCTCGATCCAGCGGCCGAACACGCCGGCCAGGGTGTGCACGATCTCGCCCTCGCTGGCGTAGGCCCGGACCGCGTCGAGCAGGGCGGGCATGAGATTGCGGTCGGACTGGCGGGCAACGGCGTCCACCCGCTCGAGGGCCTCCGCCACCGCCGTCGACGACCGGTTGGCCCGCACGTCGGCCAGGCGCTTGCGCTGGTGCTCCTCGACGGCGGCGTCGATGGTGAGCAGCTCGGGAGGAGGACCGTCGCCCTCGAGGAACCGATTGACGCCCACCACCACCCGGTCCCCCGTCTCCAGCCGGCGGGCCAGTTCGTAGGCGGAGTGGGCGATCTCTGCCTGGAACCAGCCCTTCTCCACCCCCGCGTAGACGCCTTCGAGCATGGAGCCGCCTCCCAGTGACCCGATTCGGTCGAGCAGGGCAGTCGCCGACGCCGCCATATCGTCGGTCAGAGACTCGACGAACTCGGAGCCGGCCAGCGGGTCGGCAACCGCGGGTACGCCTGTCTCGTGGGCGATGACCTGCTGGGTGCGCAGGGCGAGACGGGCCGAGCGGCGCGTAGGCAGGGCCAAGACCTCGTCGAAGGCGTTGGTGTGCAGGCTTTGGGTCCCGCCCAGCACGCCGGCCAGCGCTTCGAGCGTGGTGCGCACGACGTTGACCTCGGGCTGCTGGGCGGTGAGCGACGCGCCCGACGTCTGCACGTGGAACCGGCACTGCCACGACCTGGGGTCGGTGGCGCCGTAGCGCTCGCGCATCCACGCCGCCCACAACCGGCGAGCGGCCCGGAACTTGGCGATCTCCTCGAAGAAGTCGATCTGGGCGTTGAAGAAGAAGCTGAGCCGGGGGGCGAAGGCATCCACGTCGAGGCCTGCGGCCACGGCCGCCTCCACGTAGGCGAAGCCGTTGGCCAGGGTGAATGCGAGCTCCTGGGCGGCCGTCGCCCCCGCCTCGCGGATGTGGTAGCCGGAAACGGAGACGGGATGCCAGTGGGGCAGCTCGGCCGCGCAGAAGGCGATCGTGTCGCTGACCAGCCGCATGGACGGCCGAGGAGGGAACAGGTACTCCTTCTGGGCCTGGTACTCCTTCAGGATGTCGTTCTGGAGCGTGCCGCCCAGCTCGACGCGGTCGACGCCCGCGTTGTCGGCATGGGCCACCACCATGGCCAGGAGAATGGCGGCGGGCCCGTTGATGGTGAGCGACGTCGTCACCTGGCCCAGATCGATGCCGGCGAACAGGTCCTCCACGTCGGCCAGAGTGTCGACGGCGACGCCGCAGCGGCCCACCTCGCCCTCCGCCAGCGGGTCGTCGGAGTCGCGGCCCATCAGGGTGGGCAGGTCGAACGCGACCGAGAGCCCGTCGCCGCCGGCGTCGAGGATCTCGTGGAAGCGGGCGTTGGTGTCCTCCGGCGTGCCGAAGCCGGCGAACATCCGCATCGTCCACAGCTTGGAGCGGTACATCGACGCGTAGGGGCCCCGCGTGTAGGGGTACAGGCCGGGCCATTCACCGTCGTCCGTGCCGTAAGCGGGCTCCAGAGGGATGCCCGACGAGGTCTCGAACATTCCCGTCGCCGGTGGTGATTGGTCGTAGGCCCGACGCCATTCCTCACGGGCCGTCACAGGCCGCAGTATCGCAGCCGGGGGGACCTGCCGACTAACGTCCCCCCAATGACCTCCGGCAAACAGGCCACCCTCGACCGCAACCTCGCCCTCGAGCTGGTGAGGGTCACCGAAGCCGCGGCCCTGGCCGCGGCTCGCTGGATGGGCCGCGGTGACAAGAACGGGGCCGACGGCGCGGCCACCAATGCCATGCGGACCGTGCTGGAGAACGTGCCCATGGATGGCATCGTCGTGATCGGCGAAGGGGAGAAGGACGACGCCCCCATGCTCTTCAACGGCGAGCAGCTGGGCGACGGCACTCCGCCCGCCGTCGACATCGCCGTCGACCCCCTCGAAGGCACGACGCTCACGTCGCTCGGTCGGGCCAACGCCCTGTCGGTCATCGCCATCAGCGAGCGGGGCAGCATGTTCGACCCTGGTCCCGCGTTCTACATGGAGAAGCTCGCCGTCGGCGCCGAGGCGGCCGGGTCGATCGACATCACGGCCAGTGCCACGGAGAACCTCAACTCGGTGGCGAAGGCGGTCGGCCGTTCCGTCCGTGACCTCACCGCCGTGGTCCTCGACCGGCCCCGGCACAACGACCTGATCGCCGAGATCCGCGAGGCGGGCGCCCGCATCCGCCTCATCCAGGACGGCGACGTGGCCGGCGCCATCTCCACCGGCTGGCCCGAGGCAGGCGCCGACATCCTCTTTGGCATCGGCGGCACGCCCGAGGGCGTCATCTCCGCCGCCGCCCTCAAGTGCCTGGGCGGCGAGATCCAGGGGCGGCTGTGCCCCCAGAGCGAGGAGGAGCGCCAGA
>DASUXN010000428.1:0-3130 GCA_036377875.1 Acidimicrobiales bacterium | reverse complement strand
GAGAAGGTCGGGCTCGCCCTCGGCGGAGCGGACGACGTGCTGTTCCCAGACCTTGTCCGAGAGCGTCCGCAGGTTGTGTCCCACATATTGAGACGCTAGTCTTGCCATATGGGAAGTGTAAGCGGTGTGGGCGTGCTCGACAAGGCGGTTTCCCTGCTGGACGCCCTCGAGACCGGCCCCCTTGCCCTGGCCGCCCTCACCGAGGCGACCGGCCTGTCGCGGGCGACCGCGCACCGCCTGGCCACCGCCCTGGAGGCGCACGGGTTCGTCGACCGTGACGGCGAGGGCCGGTTCCGGCTGGGCTCTCGCCTGGCCGCCCTGTCCCTGCCCGCCGTGGCCCGTCCCGCCCTGACCCGCCTGCGCGACGCCACCGGTGAGAGCGTGCAGCTGTATGTGCGGCGCGGCGACCAGCGGCTGTGCGTGTCGGCCATCGAGTCGCCTCACGGCCTGCGCACGATCGTCCCCGTCGGGGCGCTCCTGCCTCTCGAACGGGGCTCGGCCGGTCGCGTCCTCCGCGGCGAGGCCCCCAGCCGGGGCTGGGTGGAGAGCGTGGAGGAGCGCCAGGTCGGCGTGGCCTCGGTCAGCGCTCCCGTGCACGCCTCCGACGGCCGGGTCGTCGCCGCCGTGTCGGTGTCCGGCCCAATCGACCGCACGACCCGCCAGCCCGGCCGCCGCTACGGGGGGGATGTGGCCGAGGCGGCGGCCCAGATCGAGCAGGCGCTCTCCTAAGACTCCACTTCGAGGATCTCCACCCGCAGGGTGCCGCCCGGGGCTTCGTAGCCCACGGTCTCGCCCGGGCCCTTGCCCAGCAGGGCCTGGCCCAGCGGCGAGTTGGGGGAGATGACGGAGAGGTCGGGGCGCCGCTCCTCGATGGAGCCGATCAGGTAGCGCTCGACGTCGTCGTCACCGTCGTAGCGCAGCGCCACGATGGAGCCGGTGCTCACCACGCCCGCTTCGGCGGGGGCCTCGTCGTCGAGCACCACCGCGTTGTCGAGGATCGCCTTGAGCTGGCGGATCCTCCCCTCCATGCGCCCCTGGTCCTCCTTGGCCGCGTGGTAGTCGGCGTTCTCGCTCAGGTCGCCGAGCTCGCGCGCCCGCTCGATGATCCCGGCGATGTCGACCCTGCCCCTGGTCTCGAGGTCGTGCAGCTCGCTCTGGAGCCGGTCGTACGCAGCGCGGGAAAGACGAGTCTCTGCATTGGTCATGGGGGGCGCCTTCTCTATCGGGTTGACGACGGGCGGCCGGTCACGGACACTAGAGCCGCTGTGAAGCCCTCACACACCATCGTAATTCCGTAGCGCACGCGTTCCGCGCGTGCGCCCTTCCGCCGTCCACGAAAGTGGGCGGCTTCGTATTTTCCGGAGCTAATCGTGGGTTACTCGGTCGGTATCATCGGCGGTGACGGGATCGGCCCGGACGTTGTGTCCGAGGCCCTGAAGGTCGTGCGTGCCGCCAGGGTCGACCTCGACACCACGTCCTACGACCTGGGCGGCGAGCGTTACCTGCGCACCGGCGAGGTCCTGCCCGACGCCGTCCTCGACGACCTGCGGGGCCACCAGGCCATCCTGCTGGGCGCCGTGGGCAGCCCCGACGTGCCCCCCGGCGTGCTGGAACGGGGCCTGCTGCTGAAGATGCGCTTCGAGCTCGACCTCTACATCAACCTGCGCCCTTTCAGCGGAAAGGGCCTCGAGTTCGCGGTGGTGCGGGAGAACACCGAGGGTGTCTACGTCGGCGAGGGGGGGTTCCTGCGCAAGGGCACACCGCAGGAGATCGCCACCCAGGGCGCGGTGAACACCCGTATGGGCGTCGAGCGGTGCGTGCGCTTCGCCTACGAACTGGCCCGGAGCCGGCCGCGGCGTCACCTCACCCTCGTCCACAAGATCAACGTGCTGACTTTCGCCGGCGACCTGTGGCAGCGCACGTTCACCGAGGTGGGGGCGGAGTACCCGGAGGTCTCCACCGACTACAACCACGTGGACGCCGCCTGCATCCACCTCGTCGAGCGTCCCGAGCGCTACGACGTGATCGTCACCGACAACCACTTCGGCGACATCCTCACCGACCTGGCCGGCGCCGTGACGGGCGGCATCGGCGCCGCCGCCTCGGCCAACCTCAACCCCGACCGCACCGGCCCGTCCCTGTTCGAACCCGTCCACGGATCGGCGCCCGACATCGCCGGAACGGGGCGGGCCAATCCCCTGGCCGCCATCCGCTCCGCCGCCATGATGCTGGAGTTCCTGGGCGAGATGGATGCCGCCGGTCGTATCGTCGCGGCCTGTTCCGAGCCGCTCCCGTCGCCGGGCGCCTCCACCACCGAGATCGGCGACGTCATCGCAGAAAGGGTCAGTGGCTGACATGCCGATCACGCCGGTCGACAAGATCTGGATGGACGGGGAGCTGGTCGCCTGGCAGGACGCCAAGGTCCACATCCTCACCCACTCCCTGCACTACGGCAGCGGGGTGTTCGAGGGCATCCGCGCCTACGCCACCGACCGGGGGCCGGCCGTGTTCCGCCTCACCGACCACATCCACCGGCTGTTCAACAGCGCCAAGGTGTACCTGATCGACATCCCCTACACGCCCGACCAGATCATCGAGGCGGTCAGGGAGACGGTGCGAGTCAACGGCGTCGAGTCCTGCTACATCCGGCCCATCGTCTACCTGGGATACGGCGAGATGGGTCTAAACCCCCTGCCCTGTCCTGTCAGCGTGTCGATCGCGGTGTGGCCCTGGGGGACGTACCTGGGCGACGAGGCCCTGAAGCGGGGCGTGCGGACGAAGATCTCCACGTGGCAGCGCCACGACCCCAACGCCGTGCCGGTGGCGGCCAAGGGCACGGGGATGTACGCCAACTCGTCGATGGCCAAGGTCGAGGCCCTCAAGGCGGGCTACGAGGAGGCCATCCTCCTCTCGCCCCAGGGCTACGTGTCGGAGTGCACGGGGGAGAACCTCTTCATCGTCAAGAACGGCCGCATCCTCACGCCCCCGGTCTCGGCCGGCGCCCTCGAGGGCATCACCCAGCACTCGGTCACCACCATCGCCCGCGACCTCGGCTACGACGTGGCCGAGGCCAACCTGCTGCGCACCGATCTCTACCTGGCCGAGGAGGCGTTCCTCACCGGCACGGCGG
>DASUXN010000427.1:0-4166 GCA_036377875.1 Acidimicrobiales bacterium | reverse complement strand
GGTTCGACAACGCCCGTCGTCTCCACGAGTTGGTGAAGGAGTTCGAGGCCCTGTCGGTGCAGGCGATAAACGAGACTGAGGGATGGGACGACCCGACGCGTGGCAAGACCTGAGCTCGTCTTAGACGCTCCAGAGAACGTGTCGCCGACGAGGCCGCGCATCGAGCGTTGCGACGTCGAGGACACCCTTAGTCCCGCTCTAGAGAACCCCTGTTAGATGTAGTTCATGGGGTTGACGGGCGTGCCGTTCTGGCGGACCTCGAAGTGCAGGTGGGCGCCGGTACAGGAGCCGGTGCAACCGACCCGGCCGATGACCTGGCCCTGCGAGACCCGCCCGTTGGCCGACACGACGAACGCGCTCTGGTGGGCGTAGAGGGTGGTGATCCCGTTGCCGTGGTCGACGATCGTCAAGTTGCCGTAGCCGCCGCTGTTCCAGCCCGCGCTGACGACCACGCCCGCTCCCGCCGCCCGGATGGGCGTGCCCTCCGAGGCCCCCATGTCGACGCCGGTGTGCAGCCGGCTGTCGCCGTAGATGGGATGCACCCGGTAGCCGAACGGCGACGTGATGGGGGCCCCCGGCAGCGGGTTGGCGAGCCCTCCCGCGCCCGCCGAGGCAGCCGGGGCTGCCGGCGTGGGGGCGGCGGCACCCGTGCCCGACCCGCCCGGCGCAGCCGAGCCCGACGGTGACGACGGCGACGCCGGAGCGGCGGCGGCGGCCGCGGCCCGGGCGGCGGCGGCCTGCTCCTCGGCCCGCCGGCGCAGGGCCGCTTCGATGTTGGCCGACTCCTGCTCGAGGCGGTCGACCTCGGCCGCGAACTCGGTCTTGCGGGCCTGGGCCACGCCATGCAGCGAGTCGATCTTGGCCACCTCGGTGGCCACCTCGGCCTGGACGACGGCCTGGGCGTCCCGTGCCTCCTGCAGCTTGGCCCGCTCGGCGGCCACCGAGTCCCGCTCGGCAGCGGCCGCTTCCTTGGCCTTGCTCAGCTCCTGGGAGAGGTCCTTGACCTCGTCGCGCAGGCGCTCGTCGGTGCTGATGGCCTCCGTCTGGGTGTTGGCGACCACCTTCATGTAGCTGCGCTTGGCCACCAGCTCGTCCATCGAGCCCGACTTCAGGGTCGTCTGGATGAACTGGGTCGCCTCCGACTGGCCGGTGTAGGCGGCGACGGCGTAGGCCCTCAGCTTCCGCTTGGCCTCCTCCAGCTGGGCCTGGGCGGTGGCGAGCCGCTCCTCTGCCCCCCGCTGCTCGGCTTCGGCGGCGGCCAGCCGCCCTTGGGCGGAGTTGAGGCTGCGCTGGACGCCTCCGATCTGGCCGTCGATGGCGGCGACCTTGCCGTCCAGCTCGCGCTTGCGGGCGGTGGCGGCGTCGAGCTCGCCCAGGAGCTTGGCCTCCTCGGCCGACGCCTCCTGCACCTGGGACCGGGCCGAGCGGATCTGGTCCTCGATGCGTTGCTGCTCGGAGGCGCTCTGGCCGAAGGCGGGCAGGAGCCCGGTGGGCACCAGTCCGGCGACCACGAAGACGAGCGCGAGGGGGAGGACGGCCGCCCGCCGGCGCCAGCCGTTCACTTTGCCCACGCTAGCCACACCACGCACTTCGGCACGGCTGCCCCATCCCCCTGAACCCCATGCTGCGGACTGGTTCCTAGACGTCCAGGAACCGGCTGACGGCCACCAGCGACCCGACGGTCCCGACGATCACGCCCACCAGCAACAGGAAGATGCCGGTGCCCATGACGTCGCTGCTGGTGACCAGGAACTGCTTGAACAGCTGGATGTCGTTGTTGGCGCTGGCGATGCGGCTCTCGATGAGCCCCCGCCCCAGCCACACCACCCCGAACGCGGCGGCGGCGCCGGCCACCCCCTGGACCATCCCCTCGAGCATGAAGGGCACCCGGATGAACCAGTTGGTGGCGCCGACCAGCTTCATGATCGCCACCTCGCGGCGGCGGGCGAAGATGGCCATCCGGATGGTGTTCAGGATCAGCAGCGAGGCGGCCAGCAGCAGGACGAGGGCGACCGCCCACAGCATGATCTGCAGGAAGTTGGTGACCGACACCAGGGCGTCGACCTCCTCACGGGCATAGCTCACCCGCAACACGCCGGCCGTGTTGTCGAATCGCTCCCCGATCAGCCGGGTCTGCTCCGCCTCCTTGGGCACCACCCGGTAGGACGGGGGCACCTGGTCGACGCTCAGGCTGTCCCGCAGGTCGGGCTCGTTGGCGAAGATCTGGCGGAACTCCTCGTAGGCCGCCGCCTTGTCGACGTACCGGAACCGGCTGACCTCGGGCATGGCCTGGAGCTGGCGGTTGACCGCCTCCAGCTCCTGTTCGGACGCCTCCGCCTTCATGAAGATCGACAGCTCGACGTTGCCCCGCCACTGGATCGTGGCCCGCTCCACCCCCCGCTTGACGAGGAGGGCCCCACCCACGAGGGTGAGCGAGACCGCCACCGTCAGCAGGGCGGCGGAAGCCATGGAGAGGTTCCGCCGCAGGTTGGTCACCGTCTCCTTGGTGACGTAGTCGACCTTGATGGCCATTACGTGAAAGCTCCGTAGACGCCCCGGGCCTGGTCGCGGACCAGGTGGCCGCGGTCGAGCTCGATGACGCGGCGGCGCATGGTGTCGACGATGCCCGAGTCGTGGGTGGCCATGACGACGGTGGTGCCGGTGCGGTTGATGCGGTCGAGAAGGCGCATGATGCCCACCGACGTGCTGGGGTCGAGGTTTCCCGTGGGCTCGTCGGCCAGCAGGATCAGCGGCCGGTTGACGAAGGCACGGGCGATGGACACCCGCTGCTGCTCACCACCGGACAGCTCGCTGGGCAGGTTGTCGGCCTTCTTCGACAGCCCCACGAGGTCGAGGACCTGCGGCACCTGGGCCTTGATGACGTGGTGGGGGCGCCCGATGACCTCGAGGGCGAACGCCACGTTCTCGTAGGCCGTCTTGTTGGGCAGGAGCTTGAAGTCCTGGAAGACGCAGCCGATGTTCCGGCGCAGCAGGGGGACCTTCCACGACGACAGGCGGGCGATGTCCTTGCCGGCAACCCAGATGCGGCCCGCGTCGGGCGTGTCCTCCTTGATGAGGAGGCGGATGAGGGTCGACTTCCCCGACCCGGTGGGGCCGACGAGGAAGACGAACTCCTGTTTCTGGATGTCGAGCGACATGTCGCGCAGGGCGACGACATTGCCTTTGTACGTCTTGCTGACGTTCTCGAGGCGGATCAAGGGCTCTCCGAGGGGGCGGTCTCGTCGGGCTTTCTGGGCGCCGACCTCGAGCCGGGCCGACGGGGAAGGTTAGCAGCCGGACCTGGGGGGGCAAGGGGAACCACCCACAGGTTCGTCACAGGCACGACCGCCGCCATCAGGCCTTTCGTCTGCGCCAGTGAAGGTACGACTCGATGAAGGGGTCGATGGCGCCGTCGAGGACGGCCTGGACGTTGCCCTCCTCGTGGTTGGTGCGCAGGTCCTTGACGAGCTGGTAGGGCTGGAGCACGTAGGAGCGGATCTGGCTCCCCCATGCCACCTCCCGCTGCTCTCCCGACAGCGCCTCCATCTCCTTGCGCCGGTCCTCCCGGGCCCGTTCGGCCAGCTTGGCGGCCAGGATCTGCAGCGCCTTGGCCTTGTTCTGGTGCTGGCTGCGCTCGTTCTGCACGGCCACGACGATCCCGGTGGGCTCGTGGGTGATGCGCACGGCGGAGTCGGTCACGTTGACGTGCTGGCCACCCGCCCCCGACGACCGGTAAGTGTCGATGCGCAGGTCCTTCTCGTCGATCTCGACCTCGTCGCTGAGGTCTTCGAGGAAGGGGACGGCGTCGAAGGAGGCGAAGGCGGTGTGCCGGCGCGACTGGGCGTCGAAAGGCGAGATCCTCACCAGCCGGTGGACGCCCTTCTCGGCCGTGAGCATCCCGTAGGCGTGGCGGCCGTGGACGATGAAGGTGGCCGAGGAGATCCCCGCCTCGCCGCCCTCGGTGACCTCGTCCAGCTCCACCGAGAAGCCCCGCTGCTCGGCCCACCGCAGGTACATGCGCAGCAGCATCTCGGCCCAGTCCTGGGCGTCGGTGCCGCCGGCGCCGGAGTGCACCTCGCACACCGCGTCCCGCTCGTCGTGCTCGCCGGAGAACAGCGACCGCAGCTCGAGCTCGCCGAGCCGGCGGTCGAGGTCCTCGAGGGCGG
>DASUXN010000426.1:0-3790 GCA_036377875.1 Acidimicrobiales bacterium | reverse complement strand
CTCGCCGGCCTGGCCGTGCTCGTGGCCGACGCCGAGTGGGCCGACCCCGCCATGTCGTTCGTGATCGGCGCCCTCGTCCTGTGGTCGGCCTGGAAGCTGCTGCGCGACGCCACCAACGTGCTCTTGGAAGGCACCCCCCGCGGCACCGATCCGGAACTGGTCGAGGCCGCCCTGGCCGGCGAGGACGGCGTGGCCGGCGTCCACCACCTCCATGTGTGGAACCTGGCATCCGAGGTCCCCTCGCTCTCCGCCCACGTCGTCCTGGCCGGGACGCCCGACCTGCACGAGGCCCAGGGCCGGTCCGACCGGCTCAAGACCATGCTGGAGGAGCGGTTCGGGATCGTTCACGCCACCCTCGAGCTGGAGTGCCACGGGTGCGAGCCGCCCCTCGACGGGGGCTGCCGGTAGGTGGCGGCGACCCTGCTCGCCCACGCCGGGCCGGACAGCTCGCCGTGGGCGTTCGACCTCCACGCCGACGTGCTCGTCGTGCTGGGCGCGCTCGCTCTGGCCTACGTGGTGGCCATCCGCCGGCTCGGCCCCCGTCTGGCAGCGGCAGCGGGCGAGCCCGTCCTCTCGTCACGCCAGCGCAACCTGCTGGTCGGCGGCCTCGTCGGCATGTTCGTGTTCTCGTACTGGCCCGTCCACAACCTGGCCGAGGGGTTCTCCTACACCGTCCACATGGTCCAGCACTCCGTGTACACGCTGGCGGTGCCGCCCCTGCTGATCCTCGGGACGCCGGCGTGGTTGTGGCGGTGGGCCCTCGGCCCGGTGATAGGCCTGGCTCGGCAGCTGACCCGGCCGGTGGTGGCGGTGACCGTGTTCAGCGTGGTCACCCTGCTGAGCCACCTGCCCGCCTTCGCCAACGCCGCCGTCACTTCGGAACCCGCCCATCTCGTCCAGCACGTCGTTCTGGTGCTCACCGCCGGGATGATGTGGTGGCCCCTGACCAGCCCCGTGCCCGAGCTGCCCCGGATCGCCCACCCCATCAAGCAGGTCCTCTACCTGGCGGCGGCGTCGCTGGTGCCGTCGGTCGTCGGCTCGTCGCTCATCTGGGCCCGGGGCACGCCGTACACGGCCTACGAGGCGTTCCCCACCCTCGGCGGGTGGACCGCGCTGGCCGACCAGCAGACGGCCGGGTTCGTGATGTCGCTGGCCGACGGGCTCGTGCTGTGGGGGCTGGTGCTGGTGATCTTCGTGCGCTTCGCCCTCCGCCCGCGCCGGCTCGGCCGCGAGCCTGGCCTGCCCCTGGTATCGCCGCGGGCGTAGGCTGCACACAGGCGGCCGGGCCCGAAACCTTCAGGAGGTCGGAGGACGATGCGGAAGTTGTTGATGCTCGCGCTCGCGGGCGCCCTGGTGATGGCGGGCTGCGGCGGCGACTCCGAGGAGGCGGAAGACATCCCCGCGCCCGGCGCCGGCAACAGCGCCACCACGATGGGAATGGGCGGGGGCCACGACCACGGCGGCGCGGCGGTCGACGCCAGCTGCAACCCGTCGGGCACCACCGTGTCGGTCACGGCCAGCGGTACGAAGTTCAACACGCAGTGCCTGGCCGCGCCCGCCAACCAGGCGTTCACCATCAGCCTGGACAACAAGGACAACCTCCCCCACAACATCGCCATCCTCGAGAGCCACTCGGCTGCGACCTCCATGGCGAAGATCGAGCCTTTCCAGGGCCCGGGCGTCCAGACGATCAACGTCGGCCCCCTGCGGCCCGGCAACTACGCCTTCCACTGCGAGGTCCACCCCCAGGCGATGTCGGGAGTGTTCGTCGTCAAGTAGGCGGGGATCGCCGCCCGGCCCGTTGATCAGGCGGTGCTGAAGGCCTTGCCCGCCCAGCCGCATGCGACGCGCAGGCGCTCGGCCGCGGCCGCCGCCGACGATGTCCCGGGAGGGGCGTCGACCACGTAGGACACCGTGGTCATCATCCCGCCCGACTGGTGGTACAGGTTGTGGCAGTGGAGCATCCACTGACCCGGGTTGTCGGCCAGGAAGTCCACCGTCACCCGCTCGTCGGGGCGGACGATCGTCGTGTCCTTGCGAGGCCCGGGCGCCCCTCCCTTTTGCATCACCTCGAACGTGTGCCCGTGCAGGTGCATGGGGTGGAACATCGTCGTGCGGTTGAAGAACGCGAGGCGCACCCGCTCGCCCTCGCGGATGTCCAGCGGCTCGTTGCCATGGGGACGGCCGTTGATGGTCCACACGTAGCCCTCTTCCCCGCCGCCCAGCTCGATGGCGTAGACGCGGTCGGGCCGGCTGTCGGGGAACCGGACCCGCGGGGCGGCGTGAAGGTCCTCCATCCGCAGGGTGCGGCCCTGGAGCTCGCCGGGCTGCACGCTCGGCGCCGGCACGTCGCCCGGGCCCGACCGGATGACGGCCAGGGCCTGGGCCGCCTTCGCCTCGGCCACCGCCACCAGCGGGAACACGCCCGATCCGTTGACGGTGACCGTCACGTCGTAGCGCTCGGCCATGGTGATGACGAGGTTGTCCACGGTGACCGGGTCGACTGGGAAGCCGTCGGTATGGGTCACGGTCATCCGGTGCCCACCCACGGCGACGCGGAAGGGCGTGTCGGAGCCGGCGTTGACGATGCGCAGCCGTAGGCGGTCGCCGGGCCGGGCTTCGAACTCGACGGGCGCCGACGGGCGGCGGCCGTTGATCAGGTACAGGGGGTAGGACACGTCACCGGGGGCGCTGGCCAGGAACTCGCTCATCGGGCCGCCGCCGCCCGCCAGGTGGGCGGCGTGGGCGCCTCTGCCCGCCTTGAGGTCTTCGAACGCCGCCTCGGGCGACTGGCCGATCCCGTCCGACCAGTCGTCCAGCACGACGGTGTACTCGCGGTCGTAGGCGCCGGGCTCTTGCGGGTCCTCGACGATGAGCGGGGAGTACAGGCCGCGGTCGAGCTGGAGGCCCGTGTGGGGGTGGAACCAGAAAGTGCCCGGGTCGGGAGCGGTGAACTCGTAGGCGAACGACTGGCCGGGACCGACGAGGGGCTGGGTCAGCTCGGGCACGCCGTCCATGTCGTTGCGCAGGGCCAGGCCGTGCCAGTGGATGGTGCTGGGCTCGGGCAGGTTGTTGGTGAAGCGGGCCCGCAGCACGTCGCCCGCCCGCACCCTTATCTCCCGTCCGGGGACGGTCCCGTCGTAGCCCCACGTGTTGGCCGACAGCGCCCCCAGGTCGACGGCCAGGGGCGCGGCGGTGATCGCCACGTCGTGCACCGGGGCTCCGGGGCGGCGCCGGCGCCGCTCGGCGGCCTCGACCGCCGGCCCGGCCGCAGGCACCGGCATCGTCCGGGGAGTGTCGCCGCAGCCGGTGAGGACGAGCCCGGCCGAGGCGGCGCCGGCGGCGGCCAGGAACTGGCGTCGGCTGAGACGGGCCACGTGGGGAGTGTAGGGGTGGGGGCCTGCCGCAAATCCCGCGCCGCAGTAAAGGCTCGCTCCACATATATGCGATAGGTCCCTATTGCAGCGTGAGGATCGGGGCGGATAGGACCTTTCGAGAGGGTAAGGGGGGTTTGCCATGCGGAAGCGATCGCTTGTGGCTGCCGCGGCCATGCTGGCCGTTGTGGCGGGGGCGTGTTCGGAGTCGGACTCGGGCGACGGGGCGGCGGAGCCGAGGACCAACGTCCAGGTCAACCGGCTCGACAAGGTGCTGCCGCTCAACCGCCTCCACGAGGGGGCGGCCGTCCTCATCGACAAGGACGACCCCAACATCGTCTACCTGGGCAACACCGAGATGGTCACGGGCGAGTGCCGGTTCTACGTCTCGGCCGACCGGGGCCGGAGTTGGAGGC
>DASUXN010000425.1:0-2136 GCA_036377875.1 Acidimicrobiales bacterium | reverse complement strand
CACGCCGACCAGCTCGGCCAGGTTCTCGAGCCGCCCCGAGGCCTCCACCGAGTCGGCCCCTTCCAGCTCCGCCGCGTAACCACTGCGGGCCAGCAGCAGCTCGAGCAGCGAGCTCGGCCCGCCCTCGTGAGCGCGCAGCTCGTCGAGCAGGGCGACGAGGTGGCGGATGCCCGTGAGGGCACGGCCGCTGACCCCCGCCGACTCGGCCTTGAGCAGGGCGTCGGCGAAGGTGCCGCCCTGGGTGCTCGCCCATGCGTCGAGCTTGGCCACACTGGTGTCGCCGATCCCTCGCTTGGGCACGTTGAGCACCCGCCGCAGCGACACCTCGTCGGTGGGGTTGACGATCGTGCGCAGGTAGGCGAGGGCGTCCTTGATCTCCCGGCGATCGTAGAAGCGGGTGCCGCCGATGACGCGGTAGGGGATGCCGACTCGCACGAGGTGCTCCTCCAGCACCCGGCTCTGGGCGTTGGTGCGGTAGAAGACGGCCATCTCCCCCCACCGCAGGGGCTCGCCTTCGTGCAGCCGGAACATCTCCTGGGCCACCCACGCCGCCTCGTCGTGCTCGTCCTCGGCGTGGTAGCGCTGGATCAGCTCGCCGCCCACCTGCTCGGTCCACAGAGCTTTGGGCTTGCGCAGAAGGTTGTTGGCGATCACCGCGTTGGCGGCGTCGAGGATGGTCTGCGTCGACCGGTAGTTCTGCTCGAGGACGATCAGCGTGGCGTCGGGAAACGCATCCTCGAACTGCAGGATGTTCCGCATGTCGGCGCCGCGAAACTTGTAGACCGACTGGTCGGCATCGCCGACGACGCAGATGTTGCGGTGCTGGGCGGCGAGCATGACGACGAGGTCGTTCTGGGCCTTGTTGGTGTCCTGAAACTCGTCGACCAGCACGTGGCGGAAGCGGGCCTGGTAGCGGTCGAGCACCTCGGGGTGCTTGCGGAGCAGCTCGACGGTGACGACCAGCAGGTCGTCGAAGTCCATGGCGTTGGCGTCCCGCAGACGCTTCTGGTACTCCCGGTACACGTCGGCGATGCGGCGCTCGAAGATGGTGCGGGCTCGGTCGGAGTAGGCGTCCACGCCCACGACATCGTTCTTGGCCGCCGATATGACCCCGTGGACCGACTTGGGCGGGAATCGCTTGGGGTCGAGGTTGAGGTCCCGTAGGACGTAGGCGGTGAGGCGCTCGGCGTCGGCCTGGTCGTAGATCGTGAAGTTGGACGAGTAGCCCAGGGCGGAGGCGTCCCGCCGCAGGATGCGCACGCAGGCGGCGTGGAAGGTCGAGACCCACATCTTCTGGGCGACGGGCCCGACCAGCTGGCCGACCCGGTGCTTCATCTCGTCGGCTGCTTTGTTGGTAAAGGTGATGGCGAGGATCTCGAAGGGCGAAATTCCCTGGTCACGGATCAGCCAGGCGATGCGGTGGGTGAGCACCCGGGTCTTCCCGGACCCCGCTCCGGCCACGATCAGCAAAGGCCCGCCGGGGTGGGTGACCGCCTCCCGCTGGACGGGGTTGAGGTTGGCGACCAGGTCGGCGGCAGAGACGGGCATCTGACGGCCCAGGCTACCGGCGGGGTACGACCGAGCCCGGCCATGCCAAGCGGGCCCGATTCTCTGGCGCCCGAGCCACATTCGGCGGCAAAACCACCTCCGAAGTGGCTTCGCCGCCGCGAAACTCGACGTCGACCCAAGAACCAGGGTTCCTCAGGACTTGTGTGGGCATCGACAGCGTCGACGGATTCGAGACGTGGTACCGGGACGAGCACCCCCGGGTGCTCGCGGCCATGGCCGTGGTGGCGCGCGACACCGACGTGGCGAAAGAGGTGACGGCCGAGGCCTTCGCCCGAGCGCTGGAGCGCTGGGACCGGGTCTCGACCATGGACTCTCCCGGGGGATGGACCCATCGGGTCGCCCTCAACCTGGTCCGCCGGCGGGCCCGGCGGGCGGCCGTCGAGCGTCGCCTCCTCCCCCGTTTGGCGCCACCGCCGGTCGTTGCCGTTCCCGCCCACGCCGTCGAGGTGTGGCAGGCCGTCACCGACCTGCCGCCGCGCATGCGCACCGCCGTCGCCCTCCGCTACCTCGGCGGTCTCACCGAGGCCGAGGTGGCGGACACGATGGGCATCGCCCCCGGGACGGTCG
>DASUXN010000424.1:0-3505 GCA_036377875.1 Acidimicrobiales bacterium | reverse complement strand
AGCTTCCCGGTGCCGAAGCGGGAGACGGCGATCTGCAGGACCATGAGAATGCCGGCGATCACCCCGAGGGCGCTGATCAGGTTGCTCCACGCCGTCTGGCGGAGGCTCGCCGCGGCGCCGACCGCGAACCAGGGCATGAACGACAGGATCAACAGCGCGATGCCGCAGCCGAAGATCAGCTTCTCCGCGGGCGAAAGGTGGCTGAAGTTCAACGTCCCCCCTGGTTGGACCGCCGACAGTGAACCATGCCGCCCCAGGGTTGGAAAGGGATCGGGCCGGTGGCGGCGCCGCTGGTACGGTCGGGCGGGAGCGTGCGCATCGGGGTACTGGCATCGGGCAGCGGCACCAACCTGGAGGCGATCCTCGCCGCCCGGCTGCCCGTCGTCGCCGTCGTCGTGGACCGGCCCTGCCGGGCCACCGACGTGGCCGCCGACCACGGCATCCCCGCCGAGGTCGTGGAGCGGGACAGCTTCGGGCCCGACTTCGACCGCGGCGCCTACACCGAGCGGGTGGTCGACGCCCTCCAGGCCCACCGGGTCGAGCTGGTCGTGATGGCCGGCTTCGGCACGATCCTCTCCAAGCAGGTCCACGACGCCTTCCCGAGCCGGATCCTCAACACCCACCCCGCCCTCCTGCCCGCCTTCCCCGGGTGGCACGCGGTCGAGGACGCTCTGGCCGCGGGCGTCAAGGTGACGGGCGTGACCGTCCACGTCGCCACGGTCGAGGTCGACGCCGGGCCGATCCTCGCCCAGGAGGCGGTCCCCGTACTGCCCGACGACACGCCCGAGAGCCTCCACGACCGCATCAAGGCCGTCGAGCACCGCCTCTACCCTGAGACCATCCGCCGCTTCATCGAGAACGGAGCCCGCCCGTGAGAGCGCTGCTGTCGGTCTGGGACAAGACCGGCCTGGTCGAGCTGGCCCAGGGCCTGCACGAGCTGGGCTGGGACCTGGTCGCCAGCGGAGGCACGTCCACGACTCTCCTCGACGCCGGCCTGCCCGTCACCGCCGTGGAGGACGTCACCGGCAGCCCCGAGATGCTCGGCGGGCGGGTGAAGACGCTCCACCCCGCCATCCACGGCGGGATACTGGCCGACCGCTCCAGGCCGGAGCACGTGGCCGACCTCAAGACCCAGGGAATCGCCCCCATCGACCTGGTCGTCTGCAACCTCTACCCGTTCCGGTCCCGGCCCTCGATCGAGATGATCGACGTGGGCGGGCCCACGATGGTGCGGGCGGCGGCCAAGAACCACGCCTGCGTGGGCGTGCTGGTCGACCCGGCCGACTACGGCCCCGCGCTGGACGAGCTGCGCACGGCCGGCTCGCTGTCCGACGACACCCGCCGCCGCCTGGCCCGTACCGCCTTCGCCCACACCGCTGCCTACGACGCCGCCATCGTCGGATGGCTCGACGTCTACCGCGGCGGCCAGGCCGGCAGCACTGGGGGGCTCCCGCCGACCGTCCACCTGGCCCTGGAGCGGGCGGGCGAGCTGCGCTACGGCGAGAACCCCCACCAGGAGGCGGCCCGGTACCGGGTCACAGGGAGCGCGAGCTTCTGGGACGACGTGGTCCAGCACGGCGGCATGGCCCTGTCGTACCTCAACTTGGTGGACGCCGACGCCGCCTGGCACCTCGTGCACGACCTCGGGTCGTCCGCCCCCGCGGCGGTCATCGTCAAGCACGCCAACCCCTGCGGCGTCGCCGTCGCCGGCGACATCACCGCCGCCTACGAGCGGGCCTTCGAGTGCGACCCCATGTCGGCCTTCGGGGGGATCGTGGCCCTCAACCGGCCGGTGGACGACGCCCTGGCGGCGGAGATGGTGGCCAACCCCAAGGCCGACGTGGTGGTCGCGCCGTCGTGGTCGGAGGGCGCCCTCGCCCTGTTCGCGGCCAAGCGGAAGAACACCCGGCTGCTGTCGGCTCCTCCTCGGCCCGCCGACCTTCTCCACCTCCGCCCGGTCGGCGACGGCTGGCTGGTGCAGGAGCCGTACCGGTTCGGGGCGGCGCGGGGGTCGTGGCGGGTCGTGTCCCAGGCCCAGCCGACCGACGAGCAGTGGACCGACCTCGAACTGGCGTGGCGCGTGTGCGCCCACGTGAAGTCCAATGCCATCGTCCTCGCCGCGGCCGGCATGGCCGTCGGGATCGGCGCCGGTCAGCAGAACCGGGTCGACCCGGGCGAGCTGGCGGTGCGCAAGGCGGCGGGGCGGGCCAAGGGCGGGGCGTGCGCCAGCGACGCCTTCTTCCCCTTCCGGGACGGGCTCGACATGGTGGCGGCGGCGGGCGTGGCGGCTGTCATCGAGCCGGGCGGCAGCATCAACGACGGCGACGTCGTGGCCGCCGCCGACGAGCACGGCATCGCCCTGGTCTTCACCGGCGAGCGGCAGTTCCGCCACTGATGGGCGCCGCCCTCCTCGACGGTGCCGCCGTCGCCGCCCAGATCCGGGCGGAGCTGACGGCGCGCGTGAAGGAGTTGGCGGCCGCGGGTGTGAGGCCGGGTCTGGGCACCATCCTCGTCGGCGACAACCCGGCCTCGGCCGCCTATGTCCGGCTCAAGCACGAGGACTGCGCCGAGGTCGGGATTCAGTCGTTCGGCGAGCACCTGCCGGCGGATACGCCGGCGGACACCCTCCACGCGCTTATCGACCGCTACAACGCCGACCCCGAGGTGGACGGCTTCCTCGTCCAGACCCCGCTGCCTCGGCAGCTGGACGAGGAGGCGGCCCTGTTCGCCGTCGACCCGGCCAAGGACGTGGACGGACTCCATCCCGTCAACCTCGGCAAGCTCGTCCAGGGCGCCACCGGGCCCATCCCGTGCACGCCGGCGGGCATCCAGGAGCTGCTGGTGCGCCACGGCGTCCCCATCGCCGGCCGCCACGTCGTCATCATCGGAAGGGGCCTCACCATCGGCCGTCCTCTCGCCAACCTGCTGGCCCTCAAGCGCCCCAACGCCAACGCGGCGGTGACCGTGGTGCACACGGGCGTGGCCGACCTGGCCTTCTACGTCCGCCAGGCCGACATCGTCGTGGCCGCCGCCGGATCGCCCGGCCTGGTCAAGCCGGACTGGATCAAGCCGGGGGCGACGGTGGTGGGGGCGGGCGTCACCATGGACGGCCGGAAGGTCATCAGCGACCTCGACGAGGGCGTCGCCGACGTGGCCGGGTGGGTGACCCCCCGCATCGGCGGCGTGGGGCCCATGACTCGGGCCATGCTGTTGCGCAACGCCGTGGACGCCGCCGAGCGCAGGGCGGGCAGAACGGAAGGAGTCTGATGGCCAAGGTCGCCGACCTGCTGATGCAGGGCCGGACATATTCGTTCGAGTTCTTCCCACCCAAGAACGACGAGGAGCAGGCGGTGCTGGTCCGCACTTTGCGGGACCTCGAGCCGCTCGAGCCTTCGTTCGTGTCCGTCACCTACCGGGGGGGCCGCACGTCGCGCCAGCGGACTCACGACCTGGTGGCGGGAATGCTGCGCACGACGTCGCTGACCCCCATGGCCCACCTCACGTG
>DASUXN010000423.1:0-2559 GCA_036377875.1 Acidimicrobiales bacterium | reverse complement strand
CCCCACGCGGCGTTGCTGCGTCAGGCTTTCGCCCATTGCGCAAGATTCCCCACTGCTGCCTCCCGTAGGAGTCTGGGCCGTGTCTCAGTCCCAGTGTGGCTGGTCGTCCTCTCAGACCAGCTAGCCGTCGTCGCCTTGGTGAGCCGTTACCTCACCAACAAGCTGATAGCCCGCGAGCCCCTCCCGAAGCGAAACTCATTTCCTCACCAGACCATGCGATCCGGTGGGGATATTCAGTATTAGCACCGGTTTCCCGGTGTTATCCCGATCTTCGGGGCAGGTTGCTCACGTGTTACTCACCCGTTCGCCGCTAGGCCTTCCCCGGTGTTGCCACCGGTTGGACCCCGCTCGACTTGCATGTGTTAAGCACGCCGCCAGCGTTCGTCCTGAGCCAGGATCAAACTCTCCATCGAGATCTGTCGGCCGGCCCTGGCGGGCCAACCTGTAGATCGGAGAGCCGGACGCAGAGGGACTGGCCCCCTTGTCCGACTGGCACAGAACAGCCAACGTTGATTTGTTGTCCGTTCAGTGCAAATTGCTTAACGGTCGCGTGTTACGGCGACCGCCCGCACTGGCGTCGAAGACCGTGTCCGAAGACGCGGCCTCCGATGAAACGACTGGTTGGACCGACCTCGAGCGCGAAGCGTCGTGGTACCGACCGAAGTCGGCACCGGAAGGTCGCCAGTCGCCACATGGCTCTCTGTTCCGTTTTCAAGGAGCGCTCTGGCCCCGAGGCACATGCCGCTGAGCGGCCGAGGTGCCTCTCTGAGGCGAGGGTTGCGGAGGCGTGCCCCGCACTTCCTCTGCCCGGCGATGATCTCGCTCGGGCCCGGCTGCGGCCCGCCGAGGCGAGTCACAACCCCTGAACCTTAGCACACCCGTTCCCGTCTCTCAACGGTAGTTGCGCTGGTGAGAGGAACAACCGCAGGCAGGCCCGGGTCATTCCCCGAAGCGGACAAGCGCGTAAGTGCGCTTGCCTCGCCGCAGGACAACATAGCGCCCGGCCAGGAGGTCGGCGTCGCCCAGGGCCCTCCCGCCGTCGGTCTCCCGGCGGTTGTTGACGTAGATGCCGCCCTGGTCGAGCTCCCGGCGGGCCGCCGACCTCGATGGCACCACCTCGGAGCGCACGACCGCCTCCTCCACGGTCAGCGTGCCCGCGTCGAGATCGGCCCGGGGCAGTGTGACCGACTTGGCCTCGGCGAAGGCCTGGAGCAGCGACGCCTCGCTGAGCGAGCCCAGGTCGCCGCCGAAGAGGGCCGACGCGGCGGCCACTGCCTGGTCGGCCTCTTCCCGCCCGTGCACGGCCGCGGTGACCTCCCGGGCCAGCACCCGCTGCCCCTCCCGGGCCTGGGGGCGCTCGGCCGTCGTCGCCTCGAGGGCCTCGACCTCGTCGGGCCCGAGGTCGGTGAACAGGCGCAGGTACCGCCCCACGTCCGCGTCCTCGGTCCGCATCCAGTGCTGGAAGAAGTCGTAGGGCGAGGTTCGCTCGGGGTCGAGCCACACGTTGCCCGACTCGCTCTTTCCGAACTTCGAGCCGTCCGCTTTGGTCAGAAGCGGCCACGTCAGCCCGTAGACCGCCTCACCCCGGGCCCTGCGCACCAGCTCGACGCCGGCGGTGATGTTCCCCCACTGGTCGCTGCCTCCGATCTGGAGCCGGCAGCCGTGGGCGTCGAAAAGATGGAGGTAGTCGTAGGCCTGGAGCAGCATGTAGCTGAACTCGGTGTAGGAGATGCCCTGCTCGCGGGTCTCCAGGCGGGCCTTGACGGACTCTCGGGCGATCATGACGTTGACGGTGAAGTGCTTGCCCACGTCCCGCAGGAACGTGGTGAGGGGGATCGTCGTCAACCAGTCGGCGTTGTCGAGCAGGAGGGCCTGGGCGTCGCCCGGTCCGAAGTCGAGGAAGCGCTCGAGCTGGCGGCGGATGGCGGCCACGTTGCCCCGGACCTCGTCGACGGTCCGCATGGGCCGCTCGCTGTCCTTGCCGCTGGGATCGCCGATCAGGGTGGTGCCGCCGCCCAGGATCACCAGGGGGCGGTGGCCGGCCCGCTGGAGCCGCTGGAGGGCGAGCACGCCGATGAAGCTCCCGACGTGGAGGCTCGGGGCGGTGGCGTCGATGCCGTGGTAGACGACGAACCGCTCGCCCTTAAGCTTGGCGCCCAGGTCGGGGTCGGTGACCTGGTGCACCATCCCCCGCCACTCGAGCTCGGCGAGAACGTCGTCCACGGCTGAGGACGGTAGTGGCCGCCCGCCCTGCTGGCGGCGTTGTTTCAAGGGGGCCCGCCGTTCCGCCGTGCCCACCCGCGGAAGGCGGGCACGGCGAGGATGGCGCTACCACTGATGGGCCACGTCGATCACCAGGCGGCTGCTGGAGCCCGGCCCGGCGAGGGTGAAGACCCGGAACGGCAGGCGGCCCCGCACGCCCAGGCCGATGTCGGTGTTGTGCTGGTTGCCCCCTCCGAAGACGAGGTCCCGGAAGGTCCGGTAACCGCCGGCGCTGAACTGGGCGGGAGTCACGATGTGCTGGCCGACCGTCCAGGTCCCCCCGGACGGTGCGTACGA
>DASUXN010000422.1:0-3136 GCA_036377875.1 Acidimicrobiales bacterium | reverse complement strand
TTCCACACCCAGAACGACTTCGGCGACTGGGACGCCGTCCACCACGGGTTCACCGCCGCCAACGCCGTCCACCAGGCGCTGTGCCGCAACCCCGCGCCCACGCTCGTGCGTGGCGTGGTGCACGGGGCGCTGCGGGTCTACCTCGACCGCTTCCTCAACGTGCCCGCCGCCCGCCTGCCGCAGCTGGACGGGACCGACGTCGATCTGGCCGACCTGCAGTCCTGCTGGGACGAGCAGGGCGGCGTCGACCGAGCGGGCGCCATCGCCTACGGATGGGTCCGGGGCGGCAACGACCCCCGCGCCCTGGTTGCGGCCCTCGGCCGGGCGCTGCTGGCCGAGGACGCCCAGTTCCACTGGTTCCAGACGGTCGAGGCGGCGGTGCGGCAGGCCAGCGCATGGCCCGCCGGCTCGGATGAGGCGGCCCTCCTGCTGGCCGGCGCGGCCCGCTTCCTCGCCGCCCACACCCCCACCCGCCGGGAGCTGCCCCAGGTGGTGCGCATCGCCGCCCGCCTCCGCCGGGGCGAGGAGCTGTTCGCCGATTCCTGACCCGCCGGCGGCGCGCCTGTCACGATCGTGTGAACACGGACAAGACGTAACCGTGTCGAAACACCGATGAAGCACGATCCCGGCGTGGGCGACCTCCTCGACGACTACGGCTCAGCCGCGTTCTGGGACGAGATGATGGACGGGGTGGGCGCGCCCCGCCGTCCCTACCGGGCCCTGCGCGACGCCCTGCGCACCCTTTCCGCCGACGACTTCGCCGCCCGCTGCGTCAGCCGGGACCGCTCCCTCAAGGACCAGGGGATCACGTTCTCGTTCTCGGGCGAGGAGCGGCCGTTCCCCCTCGACCTCGTCCCGCGAGTCCTGTCCGCCCAGGAATGGTCGGTCATCGAGGCGGGTGTGGCGCAGCGGGTCAAGGCCCTCGACGCATTCCTGGCCGATGCCTACGGCGAGGGCCACGTCTTCCGAGACGGCGTCGTCCCCCGCTCGCTGGTCACCACCTCGCCCCACTACCACCGCCCGGCGGCGGGCATCGAGCCCCACCGGGGCGTTCGGGTCCACGTGGCCGGCATCGATCTGGCCCGCGACGCCGACGGGCGGTTCTGCGTCATCGAGGACAACGTCCGGACGCCTTCGGGCATCTCCTACGTCATCGAGAACCGCCGCACGATGGCCCACGTCTTTCCCGAGCTGTTCGCCAGCCACCGGGTGCGGCCCGTGGACGGCTACCCGCGGCGCCTCGTGTCCGCTCTGCGGGCCGCCGCCCCGGCCGGCGTGAGCGACCCGACGGTCGTGGTCCTCACGCCCGGCGTCTTCAACTCGGCCTACTTCGAGCACACGTTCCTGGCCCGCCACATGGGCGTCGAGCTGGTCGAGGGCCGCGACCTCGTCTGCCGCGAGAACGTCGTCTACATGCGCAGCACCGCGGGCGAGCAGCGGGTGGACGTCGTCTACCGGCGGGTCGACGACACCTTCCTCGACCCGCTCCACTTCCGGGCCGACTCGGTGCTGGGCTGCCCGGGGATCGTGAACGCGGCCCGGGCCGGCAACGTCACCATCGCCAACGCGGTGGGCAACGGGGTGGCCGACGACAAGCTCGTCTACACCTACGTGCCGGCGATGATCAAGTACTACCTGGGCGCCGAGCCGATCCTGCCCAACGTGGCGACCTACCGGCTGGGCGAGCCCGACCAGCTCGCGTACGTGCTGGGCCGGCTGGACGAGCTCGTGATCAAGCCCGTCGACGGGTCGGGCGGCCACGGGATCGTCATCGGCCCCCAGGCCGGTGACGCCCAGCTGGCGGGCCTGCGGCAGGCGATCGTCGCCGACCCGCGCGGCTGGATCGCCCAGGAGCTCGTCAAGCTGTCCACCTCGCCCACCTACGTGGACGATCGCTTGCGGCCCCGCCACATCGACCTGCGGCCCTTCGCCGTCAACGACGGCGAGAAGGTGTGGGTCGTCCCCGGCGGCCTGACCCGCGTGGCTCTGCCCGAAGGCAGCTTCGTGGTGAACTCCAGCCAGGGCGGCGGGTCCAAGGACACCTGGGTCCTGGCCGACCGCCGGGCGGAAGGGGACGCGGACGCCGTGACCTCGCCCGCCGTCCTCACCCCGCCCGCGGCCGGCAAGGGCCGCTCCGCCCTCGGGCCCGACCCCGGGCCGGGCATCGCCCAGGCCGCTCAGCAGCAGCAGGGGAACGGCCCGTGCTGAGCCGCATCGCCGAGTCGCTGTTCTGGCTCGGCCGGTACGTCGAGCGGGCCGAGGACACCGCTCGCATCCTCGACGTCCACGTGCTGCACCTCCTCGGCGACCCCCTGGTGGGCGAGGACGCGGTGTGCCGGGGCCTGCTGTCGGTCATGGGCGTGGCTGCCCCCGCGGGCGAGCTCGACGCCCGCCGCGTGTGCGACGTGCTCGCCTTCGCCGAGGAGGGGCCGGCCTCGATCGTCTCGTCCCTGGTGGCCGCACGCCAAAGCGCCCGCGGCATCCGGGAGGTCCTGTCGGGCGAGATCTGGGAGAGCCTCAACGCCACCTACAACGAGCTGCCCCGCCAGGTCCCCCGGGCCAACCGCCTGGGCCCCCACGCCTTCTTCCAGTTCGTCAAGGAGCGCACCGCCGCCCTGGCCGGACTCACCGACTCGACGATGAGCCGCGACGACGGATGGCAGTTCCTCGTGCTCGGGCGCAGCATCGAGCGGGTGGACATGACGTCGCGGCTCGTGCTGGCCCGCTGCAACGAGCGCTCCACGCCCGCCGACTGGGCCACCACCCTGGCCTGCTGCTCGGCCTACGAGGCGTTCCTCCGCACCTACCGCCGGGAGGTGGAACCTGTGCTCGTGGCCGAGTTCCTGCTGCTCGACCGCCTGTTCCCCCGCTCCGCCTTCCACGCCCTGACCCTGGCCGAATCCTGTCTGGGCGAGCTCGAGGGGTCCGACGGGGGCCGCGCCGGCGTCGACGACGAGGCCCGCCGCATCCTGGGCCGGGCCCGGACCGACCTCGAGTTCGCCAAGATCGAGGAGCTGATGGGCGACCTTCCCGGCCACCTCCTGGCCCTCCAGAAGGCGTGCGCCGAGGCTGGCAGCGCCATCTCCCGCCGCTTCTTCCGCCTCGGCACCACGCTGGAGTGGACGCTGGAGGGAAC
>DASUXN010000421.1:0-2675 GCA_036377875.1 Acidimicrobiales bacterium | reverse complement strand
AACACCGCACGTCCCGCCTCCATCAGGTCGGTCACCGACCGGCCGTCGCGGGCCCCTTCCAGCACGAACGAGCTGAGGATGGCGACCGCTTCGGGATGGTTCAGGCGCAGGCCGCGCGCCCGCCGTTCCCGCGCCAGTCCGGCGGCGACATGGATCATCAGTCGCTCCTGCTCGTGGGGGCTGAGCCTCATGCCACGCTGGCCACAGGAGGCACCCTTTTAGACGGCCAGGAGCCGGCGCACGGCGGCGTCCTCGAGGGACTTGGCCTCGCCCGCGGCCACCACCTCGCCGGCGTCGAGGACGACGTAGCGGTCGGCCAGACGCAGGGCGAACTCGACGTACTGCTCGACGAGGATCATCGACATCCCGGTGCCGGCGTGGATCTGGGCTATTGCGTCCTCGATCTCGAGGATGATCGAGGGCTGGATGCCCTCGGTGGGTTCGTCGAGGAGCAGGAGCTTGGGCCGGGAAACGAGAGCTCGGGCGAATGCCAACTGCTGGGCCTGGCCGCCGGACAGGAAGCCGGCGCGCCGACCGAGCAGCGGCGTGAGGCGGGGGAACAGGTCGAGGACCTCGTCGACCGCGCTCGCCGCCGACTTCGTGGATTCCAGCACCACTGCCAGATTCTCCCGGACGGTGAGCTGCGGAAATACGGGATGGCCCTGCGGCACGTAGGCCAGCCCGGCCCGGACCCGCTCGTGCGACGGCAGGGACGTGATGTCCCGACCGTCCCACGTCACGCTTCCCTCGGCCGGTTTGAGAACTCCCATTACGGCGTTGAGCAGGGTGGTCTTCCCCACCCCGTTGCGTCCCATGACGCACACCAACCCGCCCGCCGGCACCTCCAGGGATACGCCGAAGAGCACCTGCGTCCGTCCGTAGAACAGGTCCAGCCCCCGGACCGACAGCATCAACCGACCTCGAGCGTGTTGCGGGTGTCGCGGCTGCGGCCGAGATAGACCTCCTGCACGCGCGGGTCGGCCTGGACATCGGCCACCGACCCCTCGCACAGGACCTTGCCCTCGTGCATGACCGTGACCCGATTGGCGAAGCGACGGAGGAACTCCATGTCGTGCTCGACCACGACCACCGTGCGGGTACGGGCGATCTCGTGCAGCAGCTGACCGGTGCGGTTGCGCTCCTCCTTGCTCATGCCCGCGACCGGCTCGTCGAGAAGCAGCAGCTTCGGGTCCTGCACGAGCAGCATGCCGATCTCGAGCCACTGCTTCTCGCCGTGCGAGAGCGCCCCGGCCAGGTCGCCGGCGCGGCCCGCCAGACCCACGGATTCGAGAGCAGAGGCGACCGTGTCCGAAGTTCCCCGTCGGCGTCGCAGGAGCTGGCGGAGGGGCTGACGGAAGCTGGCGGCGAGATCGACGTTGTCGAGCACCGAAAGCTGTTCGAAGACCGACGGCGTCTGGAAGCTCCGGCCCACCCCCCGCTTGACGATCTCGTGCTCGGCCTTCCCCAGCAGCGACTCGCCACAGAACGTGACCGTTCCCGCGGCCGGCTTGGTCAGGCCCGTCACCACGTCGACGAGCGTCGTCTTGCCTGCGCCGTTCGGCCCGATCAGGAAGCGCACCTCGCCTTCCTCCACGGTGAGCGACAGCCCGTCGATGGCCCGGAAGCCGTCGAAGACGACTTCGAGCTCCCGCACCTCCAGCAGCGCCGTCACGGAGCGGCCGGCTCCAGGACGTGGGGCGCCGGCTCCGGATTGACCGTCTCGGGGACTGGTTGGCGGCGGCCGCTCCTCAGGCGACGGACGAGATCGGCCAGGCCGGCGAGGCCCTTCGGAGCGAAGGCGACGACGAAGATGAACAGAGCGCCCTGCACGTACAGCCACCCCGAGGGGAAGTTCTCGGAGAGCACCGTCTTGGCGTAGTTCACGACGACGGTGCCGACGGCGGCGCCGATCAACGTCGCCCGGCCGCCCAGGGCAACGCCGATGACCAGCTCCAGCGACGGGACGATGCCCAGCAGGGCGGGCGACATGATCCCGACCACGGGCACGAACAGCGCCCCTGCCAGTCCCGCCATGCCGGCCGACACGGTGAAGGTCAGCACCTTGACCTTGGTCGGGCTGTAGCCGAGGAACCGCACCCTGTCCTCACCGTCGCGCACGGCGACGAGCAGGCGGCCGAAGCGGCTGGCGACGAGCTGGCGGGCGAGCAGGAACACCCCGCCGAGCACCACGGCCACCACGAAGTACAGGCTGCGCTGGTTGACCGGGTCGTTGAGGTCGTATCCGAACAGCGTGCGGATGTTGGTCAGGCCGTTGGTGCCGGCGGTGAAGCCCTGCTGGCCGATCAGGAGGATCACGAAGGCGGCGGCGAGGGCCTGGGTGAGGATGGCGAAGTAGGCGCCCCTCACCCGCTGACGGAACACCAGAACCCCCAGCCCTGCCGCCACGGCCATCGGGAGCAGGATGGCCGCCGGGAGGGCGAACCATGGCTGGGCGAACGGCTTCCAGAAGGCCGGCACCTCGGTCAGCCCGTTGTAGACCATGAAGTCGGGAAGCCCTCCAGGCCCCGCCTCCTGGAGCTTCAGGAACATGCCCATGGCGTAGCCGCCCATCCCGAAGAACAGGCCCTGGCCCAGCGTCAACATGCCGCCGTAGCCCCAGGCGAGGTCGATGCCCACGGCCACGATGGCGAAGCACAGGTACTTGGCCAGCAGGC
>DASUXN010000420.1:0-4083 GCA_036377875.1 Acidimicrobiales bacterium | reverse complement strand
CCGTCGGCCACCAGACGGGCCACCACCGCCGGGACCAGGGCAAACACCGAGACGAACACCACGATGCTCACCACGGTGGCGGCCAGCACCGAGCCCTTGGGCGGGGGCTCGTCCTCCTGCACCGAGCGGGACCACGACAGGGCCTTCATGCCCAGCCCGATGGTGGCGACCAAGGCGATCACGCCCCGGACGACGGGAACCCGACGGCCGGAAAGGGCCCAGTGGGGCACGGCCGCCTCGGTGGTGACGATCCTGCCGTCGGGGCGCCGGGCGGCGGCGGCCCAGCGGCTGCCGGCGCGCACCATCACGCCCTCGATCAGGGCCTGGCCTCCCAGACGCGGGGCGGCGCTCATGGCCCGCGTTGTCGGCTCGCCGGCCCGTCGCCTTGAGCGGCTACAGGTCGAAGAACTGGGCCGACCGCAGTTCCTCGGGGACCTCGGTGAAGTCGCAGGTCATGAGCACCCGGCCGGGAACGATCTCGGCGTTGGCGATGCACGGCAGGAGGGGCGCCACCACGTCGAGGGCGGGCAGCGACAGGCCCACGCCGCTGAGCACGAGCTGGCCGTCGCGCACCTCCAGAGCAGCGGTGATGCGCCGGCCGGCGACGGTGACCGACGCCCGTCCCGCCTCCAGCCGGAGGTCCACTCCGAGGCGGTCGGACAGAGCCTCCTGGGTGACCTCGGCCCTGACCCGGCCGTGGTCGATGTCGGTCACGGCCACCCGCTTGTCGTCGACGAGGATGCGGCGGTCGAGGGTGACGCCGTCGAGGTCGACGTCGACCACGTCGAGCTTGAGGCCACGGACCTCCAGGCCCCGGGCCCGGGCGTCGACCTCGGCCACCCTTCCCGACGTCAGCAGCCGCCCGAGGAAGGGGAACGAGGTGATGCTGGCCGACACGCTCGTGGCCTGGGGCACCTCCTGCTCCAGGCGGGCCTCCAGCTCCGCCTCGGCCAGGCTCTCGGCCACCATGTCGGCCACCACCACGAGCGCCCCCACCACGACCAGGGGACCGACCAGGCGCCGCACCGCTACCGCCGGACCGGCGTCCCCGCCTTCACCTTGGCCAGCACCTCGTCGAGGGCATCGGCGGCCACGCCTCCGATGAGCTTGGCCGCCACCGTGCCGTCCGGGCTGATCAGGTAGGACTCGGGCACGCCGGCCACACCGAACTCGAGGGCGATGCGTCCGTCGGGATCGACGACCATGGGCCAGTCGCCGCCCCGCTCCTCCCGGAACTTGCGCACCTCGGCCGCCGGGTCGTCGTACACGACGGCGACCACCTCGGCGTCGCCCGCGGCGCGGTGGCGGTCGGCGAAACGGACGAGCTCGGGGTGCTCGCGCACGCACGGAACGCACCAGGTGGCGAAGAAGTTGACCAGCACCCAGCGGCCCGGCGCGGCGCCCAGGGCGAAGGCCTCGCCGTCGACGGTCTGGCCCTCGAGGGCGGGCGCGGGCTTGCCCAGCAAGGGGGAGTCGGCGGCCCGGGTGCCGGCGGGCTGGCTGCCCGCCAGGGCGACCACGAGCACGAGAACGGGCACGGCCACCGCCAGCGCGATCCACCGGACGCGGTTGGACCTTCGCGGAATGGTCGGCGTCGTCATATCGGCCAGTTGGTGAACCAGCGCTGCAGGGGCCGGAACAGCGGTGACCACTGACCGGTGACGAAAAGCAGGCCGACCCCGACCAGCAACAGGCCGCCGGTCAGCTCGATGCCCCGGCCATGGCGCTTCAGCCAGTCCATCGACCGCTGAGCCCGGTTGAAGCCGAGGCCGAGGAGGATGAAGGGGATGCCCAGGCCGATCGAGTAGAGGACGAGAAGCACGGCGCCCCACCAGACCGTGCCGCTGGCGCTGGCGGTGGCCAGGATGGTGGCCAGGACGGGACCGATGCACGGCACCCACCCGGCGGCGAAGGCCATTCCCATGGGGAAGGCCCACGCCGGTCCCTTCGGCACCCGGGCCAGGTCCATGCGACGCTCGCGTTGGAGGGCGGGCACCCGCAGAAGACCGGCGGTGACCAGGCCCAACACGATGATCACGACGCCGAAGACCTTGACGATGTCGTCGCGGTTGCGCAGGAAGATGCTCCCGGCAAAACCGGCGCTCACACCCAGGATGGTGAACACCGTGGTGAACCCGCCGACGAACATCAGCGCGGCCCGCAGCGTCACGCCCCGGGACTGCCGTTCACCCAGCTCGGACACGGGCAGGGCGGCCACGTAGGAGAGGTAGCCGGGCACCAGGGGCAGTGAGCACGGCGAAGCGAACGAGATGACGCCCGCGATGACGGCGACGAACGGCAGCAGGACGCCCTCCGTCACCCGTCGCCCCCGTCAGTCCACTCAGCGCCGTCCATCGCGGCCACGAGGGCACGCAGAGCGTCCCCGAGAGAGGGGTTGGCCAGGCGGTAGCGGACGCGGCGGCCTTCGGGCGTGCCCAGCACGAGCCCGTGGAGGCGCAGGCAGGCCAGGTGGTTGCTGACGTTGGCCCGGGTCGTGTCGAGGGCGACGGCCAGGTCGGCGGGGTAGGCGGGGGCCTCGGCCAGGCGGGCGAGGATGCGGCACCGGGTGGCGTCGGCCAGCACCGATCCGGCGCGGCACAGCTCGTTGGAGTCGAGCGCAAGGCGCGCGACGAGGGACGACACCTTCGGATCGTACATTCACGGCTGAACCTGCGGACAGGCGGTGGCATCATGCGCGCATGCCCGCGCTCGGCCCCCGGCTGGTCATCGCCGGCACGTCGTCGGGGGTGGGCAAGACCACCGTCGCAACCGGCCTCATGGCCGCCCTCCGCCAGCGGGGGCTCGTCGTGGGAGCGGCGAAGGTGGGGCCCGACTACATCGATCCCGGCTACCACGCCCTGGCCACCGACCGTCCCGCCCGCAACCTCGACTCCTGGCTGTGCGGGACGGCGGCCGTCGCCCCCTTGGCCGGGCGGGCCTCGGAAGGCTGCGACGTGTTGGTGGTCGAGGGGGTGATGGGCCTCTTCGACGGCGCCGACGACCCCATGGGGCCGAGCTCGAGCACGGCCCAGATCGCCACGCTGATCAACGCTCCCGTCGTGCTCGTGGTGGACGCCGCCGCCATGAGCCGCTCCGTCGCCGCCCTCGTCCACGGGTTCAACACCTTCGACCCGTCCGTGCAGGTGGCGGCGGTCGTGCTCAACCGGGTCGGCAGCGACAGCCACGAGCGCATGCTGCGCAACGCCCTCGGGCCGCTCGACATCCCGGTGCTGGGCGCTCTCCGCCGCAACGACGCCTTCCGCTGGCGGGACCGCCACCTCGGCCTCGTCCCCGTGGTCGAGAACCGCCCCGAGATCCGCGCCGGCCTCGAGTCGTTGGGCGCGGCCATCGCCGAGTCGTGCGACCTCGACGGCCTCCTCGCCTTGGCCCGCGGCGCTCCGCGGACAAACGTCGCCACTCCCCCGCGGGCCTGGCACCAGGCCAAGGTCCGGGTGGGGGTGGCGGCCGGGCCCGCCTTCAGCTTCGTCTACCAGGACAACCTCCAGGCCCTGGAGCAGGCCGGGGCGGAGCTGGTGCCGTTCGACCCGGCGGAGGACGAGCACCTGCCCGCCCGGATCCACGGCCTCTACGCCGGCGGCGGGTTCCCCGAGGTCTACGCCGGGGCGCTGGCCGCCAACCGCACGCTGTTGGCCGATGTGCGGGTGCGGGTCGACAACGGCCTGGTCACCTGGGCCGAGTGCGGGGGGCTGCTGTGGCTGTCCCGCTCCCTCGACGGGCATCGGCTGGCCGGCGCCGTGCCCGCCGACGGGCGTATGACCGACCGGCTGACGCTGGGCTACCGCCACTGGTGGCCCCGGGTGGACACCCCCCTTGCCGGCGCCGGGACGGCGATGCGGGCCCACGAGTTCCACTACTCGACGCTGGAGCCGGCGGGCGACGCCATCGACTACCGCGGCCGCCAGGGAGCCGACCGGGCCGGCTTCGCCTCCCCCACCCTTCTCGCCTCCTACCTCCACCTCCACCTGGGAGGTGACCCGGCCCCGGCCGAACGGTTCGTGGCCGCGGCGGCGGCCCGAGGCACTCGCCGGCCCTAACCCGCCCCAGGGAAGTGGTGGGCGGTGC
>DASUXN010000419.1:0-13124 GCA_036377875.1 Acidimicrobiales bacterium | reverse complement strand
GGGGCTGGTTCTCCCTCGTCTTCGTGTTCATGTGGCTGGTGGGCGGGTTCATCCTGCCCGTGGAGTACTTCCCCGGCGGCCTCCGCTGGGTCGCCGAGAACGGGCCCTTCGCCACCCTGCTCGCCCTTCCCGTCCGCGTCGCCAGCGGGCGCGACGCCCTCGAAGCGGTGGCCTTGCAACTGCTGTGGTTGTTCGCCCTGGCGACGGCGTGCCGGGCGCTCATGACGTCAGCCGTACGGCGGCTGGTGGTGCACGGTGGTTGACCCGTACGGAGCGCTGGCGGTGGCCAGCGTGCGGTCGCTGGCCGGGAACCGACGGCTGTTCGTACTGCGCATGGCCGGCGACGTCGGAGTCGTCATCATGGAGACGCTCACGCCCGTCTTCCTCGTCAACCGGTTCGGGTCGGTGGCGGGGTGGACGGCGCCCGAGGTGGCGCTGCTCATCGGCGTCGTCCGGGTGGGCGAAGGCCTGTCGTCGATGTTCGGCCGGGCCATCGACCCCTTCCGCTTCGCCGAGCTCGTCCGGCGGGGCCAGTTCGACCAGGTCCTCACCCGGCCCGTGTCCCCGCTGGGGTGGATGCTGAGCTCCGGGCTGGAGCCCCGTTTCGCGTTCCGCGCCCTGGCCGCCCTGGTCGTGGTCGTGTGGGCCTCGGCGGCGGCGGGGGTGCCGTTGACCGTCGCCAACGTCCTGGTGCTGGCCCTGGGCGCGCTCGCCTCGGCGACGCTCATCCTGTCGATCTACGTGATGGGGGCGGCCCTGACGTTCCTGACCGTCGAGGGGTCCGACCTGGCCAACGTCTTCACCAACGGCGGGATCGGCCTGTCGAGCTTCCCCCTCGACGTCTACGGCAGCGCCCTGCGGCTCACGTTCACCTTCCTCATCCCCATCGGCCTGTGCGTCTACGTGCCCGCCCTCGTGGTGCTCGGCCGCGACGGCCCTGGAATCCTCGGGCCCGGACTGCTCTTGCTGCTTCCCGTGGCCGTCGCCGCCGTGGTCGGCCTGGCCGGGCTGTCGTGGCGGGCCGGGCTGCGCCGGTATACGAGCACGGGCTCGTGATCTCGGCCCGCGGCCTCACCAAGCGGTTCTCGACCCGCCGCGGCGTGGTCGCGGCCGTCGACGGGGTGGATTTCGACGTGGCCGCCGGCGAGTTCGTGGGCTACGTCGGGCCCAACGGCGCGGGGAAGTCCACCACCATCAAGATGATGTGCGGAGTGCTGGTGCCGACGTCGGGCGAGGTGAGGGTGGACGGCCTTGACCCCTCCGTCGACCGCCGGCGCCTCACCCGCCGGATGGGCGTGGTGTTCGGTCAGCGCACGTCGCTGTGGTGGGACCTACCGCTGCGGGACTCGTTCGACCTGGTGGGGCGGCTGTACCGCATGCCGAGGCCCGTTCTCGCCCAGCGCCTCGACGACCTGAGCAGCCTGCTCGACCTCGGCGCCCTCTTCGACGTACCCGTGCGCGCCCTGTCGCTCGGCCAGCGCATGCGGGGGGAGCTGGCCGCCGCCATTCTTCCCCAGCCGGCGGTGCTCATCCTCGACGAGCCGACCATCGGCCTCGACGTGGAGGCCAAGGCGGCCGTGCGCGGCTTCCTGGCCGAGACGAACCGCCGGGAGGGCACGACCGTCGTCCTCACCACCCACGACCTGGGTGACATCGTGCAGCTCTGCCCGCGCATCCTGATCATCGACAAGGGCCGGGTGATCTACGACGGCTCGGTCGACGGGCTCAAGGAGCGGCTGGCGGTGGGGCGGGCCGTCGTCGTCGACCTGCTCGACGACGCCGTGCCCGAGGTGGACGGCGCGACGCGGTTGCGCACCGAGGGCCGCCGCCACTGGCTCCAGGTCCCCCGTGACCAGCGGGTGCCCGACGTCGTCGGCCGGCTGCTGGACGCCTATCAGGTCGAGGACCTCACCGTGGAGGAGCCCGACATCGAGGAGATCATCCGCCGCATCTACCGGGAGGGGGCGGTGGTCGATGGCCCGTGACGAGCTCACTACGCGCCAGCTCAACCGGGCGCTGCTCGACCGCCAGATGCTCCTGGAACGGGCCTCGGTCCCGCTGCCTGGGGCGGTCGAGCGCATGGCCGGCCTCCAGGCCCAGTACGCGCCGTCCATGTACGTCGGGCTGTGGTCGCGTGTGGACGCGTTCGAGCGCGCCTCGCTCACTCGGGCCCTCGAACGGCGGGAGGTCGTACAGGCGACCCTCCTGCGCATGACCATCCACCTGGTATCGGCCGAGGACTACTGGCCCTTCGCCCTGGCCGTCCGGGACGCACGCCGCACGCTGTGGCTGCGGGCCACCCGCAACAAGCCGGGCGCCGCTGTCATCGAAGCTGCCGCGGCCCGCCTGGAGGCCCACCTGAGGGTGAACGGGCCGGTGAAGCGCAAGGGGCTGGACGCCATCGTGGGCGAGGCGGGGGCGGCCGGAGTGGGGGCGTGGCTCGACCTGGTGCGGGTACCGCCGTCGGGCACGTGGGAGCGGCGCCGGGCCGACCTGTACGGGCTGGCCGAGGAGTGGGTCGGCCCGCCACCGCCGGGGCTGACACCCGAGGCCGGTCGCCGACTGCTGGTCGAGCGCTACCTGGGCGGGTTCGGCCCGGGCTCGCCCGCCGAGATCGCCGACTGGGCCGGCCTGCCCGTGCGGGACGTGGCCGCCGCCCTCGACGGCCTCCCCCATGTGCGGTACGGCAACGTCGTCGACCTGCCCGGCGCCTTGCTGCCCGACGCCGACACGCGGGCGCCCGTTCGCTTCCTGCCCACGTGGGACGCGGTGCTGCTCGTCCACGCCCGCCGGGCCGCCGTCCTCCCCGAGCAGCACCGGGCCCGCATCTTCAACACCAAGATGCCCCAGTCGGTCGGCACGTTCATGGTGGACGGTGCGGTGGCGGGCACGTGGCGGTGGGACAAGGATCACGTGATCTGGGAGCCGTTCGACCCGATCGGCCGGGACGCCCGCCGCCAGGTCCACGCCGAAGCGGACCGTCTCGCCGACCTCCACCGCTGACGGAGGGTGGCCTTAGGCTGCCGCCTGATGGCCATCCGCCTCGTTCTCGCCGAGGACCACTACCTCGTGCGCGAGGGGCTGCGCCGGTTGGTGGAGACCCAGGCCGAGCTGGAGCTGGTGGGGGTGTGCGAGGACCTGCCCTCGCTGCTGGCGGCGATCGACTCCGAGAAGCCCGACGTCGTCCTCACCGACATCCGCATGCCGCCGACCGGCACCGACGAGGGGGTCCAGGCGGCCGAGCACCTCCGCCGGGTCCGGCCCGACGCAGGCGTGGTGCTGCTCAGCCAGTTCGCCGACCCTCAGTACGCCCTCGCCTTCCTCGAGCACGGATCGCGAGGCCGGGGCTACCTGCTCAAGGAGCGAATTTCCGACATCGACCAGCTCCTGGCTGCCATACGGGAAGTCGCCCGGGGCGGGTCCTACATAGACGCCAAGGTCATCGACGCCCTCGTCTTCGCCCGCGTCCGGGCCGCTTCCTCCCCCCTCGCCCACCTCACGCCCCGGGAGCTGGAGATCCTCGGCGAGATGGCGCAGGGCAAGAACAACGCCGCCATCGCCGCCTCGCTCGTGCTCTCCGAGCGAGCAGTCGAGAAGCACATCAGCTCCATCTTCTCCAAGCTGGGCCTCACCGAGGAGCGTGACCTGCACCGGCGGGTGAAGGCCGTGCTGCTGTTCCTGGGTGACGCCCCCCAGGGGGGCTAGCCCCCCTCCCCCGGACACCGGCAGGCACGGTGGTCCCCAGCGCCCGATCGTGTGACGATTTCGCCAGGAGTGGTTCCCATGGTCGAAGCGCCCAGCCTGCCTGGCCGAGACGGTGTGACGCCGGCCTACGTGGCCTGAACGTCGTGACAGTGCGCGTGCTCATCGTCGACGATCAGGCGCCCTTTCGCGCCGCGGCGGGCGCCGTCGTGCGGTTGACGCCCGGTTTCGCGGTGGTGGGCGAGGCCGAGTCCGGCGAGACGGCACTCGAGCTGGTCGAGACCCTGCGGCCCACCCTCGTGATCATGGACATCAACATGGGGGGCATCAGCGGCATCGAGGCCACCCGCCGGATCACCGCCAGCCATCCCGACGTGAAGGTCGTCCTCTTGTCGACTTACCAGGCCGACGACCTGCCGTGCGATGCGGCGACCTCGGGCTACGCCGCTTACGTCAACAAGGAGGAGTTCGGCCCCGGCGTGCTCACGCGGCTGTGGGGGGACGGGCCCGCCCAGCGCCCGTAGGCGACAAGCGCACGCATGGCCGACAGCGTCACGATGCCCCGGTAGTCGAGGGCCGACGACCTGCCCGGCGGCTCCCACGTGATCGGCCAACCGCCGTCGGGCTGCTGGTCCCGCTCGAGCCGGTCGAGGTGGCCGGCGATCTGCTCGTCGGTGAACAACGACCGCCAGCGGCTGCCCGGGGTGGGGGCGTAGTCGAGGGGCGTGACCCCGTAGCCCGGATCGGCGGCGTCGCCCTTGTACCAGCGGGCCTTGGGCAGCGCCGCGGCCACGGCCGGCGCGATGGCGGCGGCCCGGTCGGGCTCGGGGACGTGTTCGAGGAACAGCAGCACCTCGCAGAGGGCGTGAGCGTCCTCGGGAAGGGGGCTGTCCGCGCCTTCGATGGCCTCCCACGCGTAGCGGGTGGCCCGGTCTCGCCACGGGTGCTCCACGTCGAGGGCGTGGAGGAGGCCGGCCAGCCCGGCCGTGGGGTGGAGGCCGTAGGTGTAGGTCCAGTCCGACCAGTGCTCGGCCCGGGGGTAGCCCTCCATGACGGGAAAGGCGAGGGGGACGGCGCCCGCGTCGTCGGCCACCGCCGCCAGCCAGTCGCACGCCCGCCGGACCATGTCGGCGTCGGTCGTGCCCGCGGCCAGCAGGGCGGAGAAGGCCATCTCCACGTCGATCGGCAGGCTGGCGGGGCACAGCTTGTCGGGCTCGAGCCCGTGCCCGAATCCCCCGTCGTCGTTCTGGTAGCCGCGCAGGGCGTCGACCACCCCGCCGGCCGGCGCCCCCTCGAATACGGTGGCGAACAGACGTCGTTCGAGCAGGCGCCCTTCGGTGAGCAGGAAGGAGCGGGCGGCGGCGAAGCGTTCGTCGGTCATGGGTCTGTCCTACCGCGACGCGGGGCGCCGGTATTGAACGGATCGGACACGAGTTCGGCCGGCGTCACCCCGGCCAGCCGCCGGCACTCGCGCGTGAGGTGGGCCTGGTCGGCGTAGCCGGCCTCGACCGCCAGCGTGGCCAGCGGGCGAGGGGCGCGGGCTGCATCGTCCAGGAAGCGGCGGAAACGGACGATGCGGTCGAACGTCTTCGGCCCGTAGCCGAGGGCGGATGTGCAGCGGCGGTGCAGCTGGCGCTGGCTCAGGCCCAGGCCGGCGGCCAGGTCGTTCACGGCCAGCGTCCCCCGGCCGAGGACGGCGACGACACCCTCCACCGCCCGGTCGGGAGTCGCGGCGGTCACCGTCCAAGCCCCGACGGCGGCCTCCAGCTCGGCCGCCGCGGCGGCCGGGTCGCAGCCGTGGAGGCGGTCGACGAGGTACCGGACGGGCCGGTCGCCGAGGATGTCGGCCGCGTCCACCCGCTGGTCCCGCAGCTCGGACGCAGGTAGCCCGAGCACGGCCGGGGCCGCACCCGGCCTGAAGCGCAGACCGGCGAACGTGCCGCCCGGCCGCCGCTCTATGGCGACGGGGCCGGTGTCGGGCCCCGCCACGAACAGGCGCGATCCGTCCCAGACCAGGTCGACGCAACCGTCGGGCAGGACGCGTTCGGCGTAAGGCGTGCCGTCGTCGCCCAGCCGGCCCGTCCACAGGCAGGCCACGTGCGGTCGCAGGGCGGCGGCCGGCGGGCGCTCGCGGTACACCGGAGGCGCAGCCACGCCACGAGTCTTCCACGGGCAACAATGGCGAGGACATGGCAGGCAGCGCAGTCGACGAGGCGATCGACGAGCTGTACCGGTTGCCGCCCGGGGACTTCGTGGCCGCCCGCACCGAGCTGGTCAAGAAGCTCAAGAAGGAGGGCAACAAGGAGTCGGCCGCGACGGTGGCCGCTCTGCGCCGGCCCAGCGCGGCGGCGTGGGCCGTGAACCAGCTCGTTCGTCGGCGGCGGTCCGAGCTCGAGCAGCTCATCGGCCTTGGCGCGGCCTTGCGGGAGGCGCAGGCCGAGGCCATGGCGGGCGCCGACGCCGACGAGCTGCGTTCCGCGGCCCGGGCCCGCAGGGAGGCCGTCGCGGCCATGGCCGATCTGGCGGCGGCGATCCTCGCCGAGGACGGGTCTTCGCCCGCGGCCCACGTCAACGCCATTTCCGCCACCCTCGAAGCGGCCACCCTCGACCCTGACGCCGGTCGCACCGTCCTCGAAGGCCGCCTGTCGACCGAGCTGGAGCCGCCGACCGGCTTCGGCGACGGCGACTTCGACCTCTCGGCCCGGCCGGCCCGGCCCGCCCGGCCGGCGGCGAAGAAGGCGGCCTCGCCGGCCAAGCCCTCACGGTCCGCACTCGAGAAGCGCAAGGCGGCCGAGCAGGCCGTCGAGGAGGCCCGTCACCTCGTCGACGAGCTGAGCGAGGAGGCGGTGGCGGCCGCGGGCCGGGCCGAGTCCGCCCGCCGAGCGGCCGAACAGGCCAAGGCCGAGGTCGCCGAGCTGGAGCAGCGGCTGGAAGCGGCCGAGAAGCGAGCCCGGGAGGCGGCCAGGGAGGCCGACGCGGCCAAGCGGGCGGCCACCAAGGCGGAGGCGGCGGTCACCGACGCGTCAAAGCAGCTCACCAAGGCGGAGAACCGCCTCAGTGAGCTGCCTGACGGCGACGGCTAGCGAATCAGTACGTGTTGAGCCACATGGAGACGGTGGCGACCTGGGTGCCCTGGTTGCGGGCGCACACCCGGAAGAAGCCCGGGAAGAGGCCGAAGGTCGAGTAGCGGTCCACGGCCACGCCGAACTGCGGGCCGTCCACCTCGGTCAGCAGCTGGTTGGTCCACGTCCCGTAGGGCTTGGCGTAGAACGTCCACTTGATGTTGTTGCGGTCGGCGAAGCCGCCGGCCTGGGCGCTCTGGTACGAGAGGGTCGAGTCGAGGCACACCCGGTTACCGCCGGGAAGCGAGAGGCCGTTGATCGACTTGTTGTCGGCGGAGGCGGTCCCGGCGGCCAGCAGCACGAGGCTTCCGGCAAGGGCGGTGGCGGCGATCAGCTTGCGGATCATGGTCGTGTCCCTTTCGGTTCTTTGATTCGGTGTCGAGGTGACGTCGACAGCGTCCGCCGGGCCGGTTGCCGGTTCCCTGCCCGGCGGTTGCCACCGGCGGACCGAAGGGGAGCGGCCGTAGAATCGGGCCCGGTGGACTTCCGCATCCTCGGGCCGCTGGAGGTGGTCTCCGAGGGACGGGCCCTCGACCTCGGACGCCCCAAGCAACGGGCGCTGCTGGCCATGCTGCTCCTCGCCCCCGGCAAGGTCGTGTCCTCCGACCGCCTGGTCGACGACCTGTGGGACGGCCGGCCACCGGCCGACGCATCCGGCGCCCTCCAGGTACAGGTGTCACGGCTGCGCCAGGTTCTCGGGCCCGGCGTGCTGGAGAGCCGCCGGCCCGGCTACGTCCTCGACGTGGACCCCGCCAGGGTTGACGCCGTTCGGTTCGAACGGCTCGTCGATCGTGCCACGGCCGCCCTGGCCGGCGGCCGCCCTGACCCGGCCGCCGCCTCGGCCACGCTGTCCCAGGCGCTGGCTCTGTGGCGGGGATCAGCGCTGGCCGAGTTCGCCGACAGGACGTTCGCCCAGGGCGAGGCCGCCCGCCTGGAGGAGCTGCGCCTGGCCGCCGCCGAGACGTGGGTCGAGGCGGAGCTCGCGCTCGGCCACCACGCCGCCGTCGTGGCCGAGGTGCGCCGCCTGGCCGAGACCCAACCACTTCGGGAACGGCTGTGGGGCCAGCTGATGCTCGCCCTCTACCGCTCCGGCCGCCAGGCCGAAGCGCTGCGGGCCTACAGCACCCTTCGGGACGCACTGAGCGAGGAGCTGGGTATCCCTCCCGCCCCCGCCCTCCAGCGGCTGGAGGAGGCGGTGCTGCTCCAGAAGCCCGAGTTGGACTGGGCGCCGCCGGCCACAGTCACGGCCACGCCCCGGCCCGCGGCGTCCACTGCGAACGCAGTGGCGCCGTTCCCGCTCGACGTGGGCGACGGGGGCCTGCCCTTCGTGGGCCGAGAGGCCGAGCTGGTCCGGTTGGAGGAGGCTCGGCAGAAGGCGGCGAGCGACGGCCCGTGCCTGGTCCTGCTGGCGGGGGAGCCCGGTATCGGCAAGACGCGCCTGGCCCTGGAGGTGGCCAGAGCCGCCCAGGCCGACGGTGCGACGGTCCTCGTCGGCCACTGCGACGAGGACCTGGCCGTCCCCTACCAGCCCTTCGCCGAGGCCATCGGCCGCGCCGCCCGCCGCCTCGCGCCCGAGGACCTGCGCGCCGCCCTGGGCAGCCACGGGGCGGAGCTCGTGCGCCTTGTCCCCGACCTGACCGAGATCGTCGCCGGCATCCCGCCACCTCTCGCCTCAGACCCCGAAACCGAGCGTTACCGCATGTTCGACGCGGTCGGCCGCTTCCTGGCCGCCCTGGCCCGGACCGCCCCGGTCGTCCTCGTCCTCGACGACCTCCATTGGGCCACCGCCCCCACGCTCCTCCTGCTGCGCCACCTGGCGGCCCGCGCGGAGCCCATGCCACTGCTCGTCCTCGGCACCTACCGGGACACGGAGGTGGACGAGCACCACCCCTTCGCCCGGGTTCTGGGGGAGCCGGGCCGGCTCGGCAACACGACCCGCCTCGCGGTACGAGGCCTGGACGAGGCGGCCGTGCAGGGGTTCGTCGACGCCGTCCTCGGCGGTGTCGCCACCGCCGGGCCCGCCGCCGACCTGGCTCGCGACATACACGACGAGACGGCCGGCAACCCCCTGTTCGTCCGGGAGATGGTGCGGCACGTGCTGGAGTCGGGCCGGGCCGCCACCCCCCTCGACCTGCCCGACGGCGTGCGCGACGTGGTGCGTCGCCGCATCTCCCGTCTGTCGCCCGCCACTTCCGCCCTCCTCAGCACCGCCGTCGTGATCGGGCCGGAGTTCGAACTGGGGGTGCTACGAGAGGCGGTCGCGCTGGAGGAGGACGACCTCGTAGCGGCCCTCGACGAGGCGGCGCGAGCGGGACTCGTCGCCGAGGTCGGCGGCCTCGCCTCGCGCCACCGCTTCACCCATGCCCTCGTCCGCTCCGCCATCTACGACGGCCTGGGCGGGGCCCGCCGGGCCCAGCTCCACCGCCGGGTGGGCGAGGCGATGGAGCGGGCGGCCATCGGGCCTGTCGCCGACCGCCTCCCCGAGCTGGCCCGCCACTTCACCCGGGCCCGCTCGCTCGGCGGGGCGGCCAAGGCGGTGGACTACGCCACCCGGGCCGGCGAGCGCGCTTTGTCGCAACTCGCCCATCAGGAGGCGGCCAGCCATTTCGCCCAGGCCCTCGATCTCCTCGACGACCTGGCCGACCCCGCGCCCGAGACCCGCTGTGACCTGCTCCTGTCGCTGGGGGAGGCGCAGCGCCGCAGCGGCGACCCCGCCCACCGCCGCACCCTGCTCGACGCCGCCGCCCTCGCCCGCTACCTGGGCGACGCCGACCGCCTGGCCACCGCCGCCCTGGCCAACACCCGTAGCTTCTGGAGTGCCACCCGCCGGGTCGACGCCGAGCGGGTGGGCACCCTGGAGGACGCACTCGACGCTCTCCACCCGGGCGACAGTGCGCAGCGGGCCTGCCTCCTGGCCAAGCTGGCCGTCGAGCGGGTCTACTCCGGCGATCACGCCGCCGTTCGCCGTATCAGCGACGAGGCCGTGGCCATGGCCCGGCGCGTGGGCGACCTCCCGACGCTCGCCCGCGTGCTCGCCCCCCGCTACAACACCATCCGTGGCGACCCGGGGACCCTGCCCGAGCGCCTCGACAACACCGCCGAACTGCTGGACGTGGCCGAGCGCCTGCCCGACCCCTCCCTCCGGGTCGAGGCCCTCGGCTGGCGGGCCGTCTGCCTCATGGAGGCGGCGGATCCGGAGGCAGCGGCCACCTGCTTCGATGCCTTCGACCGGCTGGCGGCCGAGCTGCGCCAGCCCACGATGCTCTGGTACTCGGCATACCTCCGCGCCAGCCGGGAGATCTGGGCAGGACGGTTCGACGAGGCCGACGCCACCGCCCACGCCGCCTTCGAGCTCGGACAGGCGGCGGGCCAACCCGACGCCGAGATGTTCCTGTCCGCCCAGCGCCTTCAGCTCGCCTACGAGCGGGGGGAGCTGGGCCGCTGGGACCGCCCGCTCCGGATCGCACTCGCCCGCGATCCCGCCTCCTCGTGGTTCCTCCGCTCGTGGCAGGCCCTCAGCGCGTGCCAGCGGAACGACGTCGACACCGCTCGGACCGTCCTTGCCGGGCTCTCGGCCAACCGCTTCGACGACCTCGCCTTCGAACCGACGTGGCTCCACATCGTCTGCAACTGTGCGGCGGTGTCCGCCGCCCTCGACGACGCGGTCGTGGCCGAAAGGCTGACCGACCTGCTCACCCCCTACGCCGGCCAACTTGTCACCCTGTCGTCGTTGGCCTATTGCGGCGCCGTCGACCACTACCTGGGACAGCTCACTGCAGTGCTCGGCCGGTACACCGAGGCCGACGCCCACTTCTCCGCCGCCGAGGCCATCCACGAGCGGATGGGCGCGCCGGCGTGGCTCGCCCGCACTCGCAAGGCCCGCGCCCAGCTCCCCGTCGCGGCCAAGGCGCCCTCTCAGGACTAGACGAGCGAGGGGAACCGGTCGGGTCATGGCCGATTCTGACCCGGCGGTAGCGTCAGGAAGAGCCGCCTACCCCAAGGAGACAACCATGGCCGACCGCAAGGCGAGCGCGAACTGGGAGGGTGACCTCTTCGAAGGCAACGGCACGGTCTCGACCGGCACCACCGATCTCTTCACCGACGCGCCGATCACCTGGGCCGCCCGCACCGAGGACGCCGGGGGCAAGACCAGCCCCGAGGAGCTTCTGGCCGCCGCCCATGCCGCCTGCTTCTGCATGGCCCTGTCCAACGAACTGGCCAGCCGAGGCAACCCGCCCGCCCGCCTTCACGCCGACGCGGTCTGCACGTTCAAGCCGGGCGAGGGCGTAACCACCATGCGGCTGTCGGTGACGGCCGAGGTGCCGGGCGCCGACGAGGCCGCCTTCCGCGAGGCCCTGGAGGCAGCCGAGGGCTCGTGTCCCGTGTCCAACGCCCTGCGCAACAACGTCGACATCCAGGTCGAGGCCGACCTGGCGAGCGGCTAACCGGTCGACGCCAGCCGGCAGGCGCGCACGGGCGTCTGCCGGCCCTTCACCAGCCCGGGCTCTATGGGATCGAGGGGAATGTCGCCCGCGAGCAGCGCACAGGTGGCCTCGCTCACGACCGTCTCCCCCGGCTCGGCCCACTGCTGGAGGCGCTGGGCCAGGTTCACGGTGTCGCCCACCAGCGTGTACTCGAGGCGCTCCTCCGACCCCAGCAGGGCGGCGGCCACCTCGCCCGACGACAGCCCGATGCCGAGCCCGAACGGTGGAAGGCCGTCCGCCTCCCATCGCCGGTTCACCTCGGCCTGGCGGGTGTGCATCGACCGCGCTGCGGCCACCGCCCGGTCGGCGTGATCGGCCTGGGGCAGAGGGGCGCCGAACACGGCCATGACGGCGTCGCCCACGAACTGCATGACGGTGCCCCCGGCGTCGAGGATGGCGTGGTTCATCTGGGCCCGGTGGGCGTTGAGCTGGCCGGCCAGCACAGTGGGGTCGGCGTTCTCGGCGATGGCCGAGTAGCCGCGGATGTCGGACATGAGGACGGTCACCTGCAGCCGCTCGGTCTCCCCGATCCTCCGTCCCTCGGTGCGCAGCTTCTCGGCCAGGCCGCCGGGCAGGAGCCGGCTGAGCGTCTCACCCTGCTCCTCCCGCTCGACGATCGCCTCGTGGAGCAGCCGCAGCCGCCGCAGTGACCCTTCGGTGCCCGACGTCGCCTGCTGGGCGAGCTTGAGGAAGAGCCGCTCGACCTCTTCGCTGGCGGCGGCGGGCGTCATGTCCCGGGCCGCGGCGATCGCCTTGATGGGACGCCCCTCGGCCACGAGCTGGAGCAGGTCCTCCTCGGCCGGGGTGAGGCGGGCGTCGCGCACGGGGTGGACCAGGGCCTCGACGATGGCGGGGTCGAGCATCGATCCGCCCGTCGCCACCTCGCGTACCGCCCGGGCCAGCTGGTTCCCCTCGGCGATGTGGTCCTTGAGCAGGTAGGCGTAGCCGGCCGAGCCCTCGCCCAGCAGGGAGATGGCGTACTCGGGATCGTCGTACTGCGAGAGCACCACCACACCCGTGCCCGGGTGGCGCTTGCGCAGCTCCTTGGCCGCGACGATCCCCTCCTGCTGGAAGTGCGGGGGCATGCGGATGTCGGTCACCAGCACCTGGGGGTTCGCCTCCTCGGCGCCGGCCACCAGCGATTCGAAGTCGGCGGCCACGCCGATGACCTCGAGGTCGGGCTGGAGGTTCAGGAGGGCTCGCACGCCCTCGCGCACGATGAGGTTGTCGTCGGCCAGGAACACGCTGATGACACCGTCGGCCACGCCCACCAGTGTGGACCGCCCGCCGTACGTGTCCGGCACCGGTACGCCGGGCTGGAAGGATGTCCGCGTGCGCATCGAGTCGTCGGTCACCTCGATCTCATGGATCCCTTCCGAAGCCATCGAGGGGATGACCAAGCTGCCGTTCGACGTCGGCATCGCCCATTTCGACGACCCGCCGCCCGACGTGATCGACGATCTCGAGGCCCTGCGGGCGGCGGACCGGTTCCGCTTCGCCAACGAGCTGCGGGCGTGGATCGAGGTGGAGGACGGGCGCATCGTCGACCACGGCCACTGCGGCGGGGGCCACATCGGCGCCACCACCATGCGCCTCGGCGGCCGTGGCGTGACCATTCCCGCCGTCCCCTTCCCCGACATCCGCCCCGAGCCCGTCGTGGGCGCCGACTCCGTCCGCTTCGTGCAGACGGCGGGCGGGCGCACCGGCGTCCCCGCTCCCCGCCGGGTCAACCACCCCCCGTTCGTCCAGGTGGCGGCCCCGCTGGCCTGGACGACGCTCGCCCTGACCATCTCGGCCGACGGCACGGCCAGCTTCG
>DASUXN010000418.1:0-4010 GCA_036377875.1 Acidimicrobiales bacterium | reverse complement strand
AGTTCGACTGCGCCCGCACCGACCACGGCCACGGCGGCCGGACCGACCAGATGGACCGCTTCGCCGCCCTCCTCCACCAGGTGCGGGCCGTCGACCCGGGCGTCGTCCTGACCTTCACCAGCGGGTCGAACCCGTCGCCGTGGTGGCTCCGCCACGCCGACTTCGTGTGGCGGGGCGGTCTCGACGACGACGCCCCCGAGTCCTACGACGGCGGCCGCCATGAGCGCTTCGCCACCTACATCGACGGCTGCCTCGACGCCCTGCGCCACACGACCGTCCCCGTCTCGGCGATCGTGGCCTTCAGCGTGGTGGAGAACGGGGCCCGCGCCTACCGCGACGAGGGTGAGGGCCTCGACGCCTGGGAGCGCCACTGCTGGCTCGTCGCCGGGCGGGGGACCCACCACCACGACCTCTACGTCGCGCCCGACTCGCTGTCGGACCGGGAGTGGGCCGCTCTGGCCGCCGCCCTGCGCTGGGCCCGGGCCAACTCGGGCGTGCTCGCCCGCAGCCGCATGGTCGGCGGACGGCCGCAGGCGGGCGAGCCCTACGGCTTCCTGTCCGAGGCGGGCGGCGAAGCCGTTCTGTGCGTGCGCAACCCGCGGGCCGCCGCCCAGCCGCTGTCGCTGGCCTTCGCGGCCGGGCTGGAGGACTTCGAGCCGGTGTACGGCCGGGCCGGTGCGGTGCCGTCCGCCGTGGACGCCGCTACCGAGGTCGAGCTCGGGCCGTTCGAGGTGGTGGTGGTCAGCGGCCGACGGCGGAACAGAACCCGTCCGGGTCCTCGAGGCTGACCCAGAGGTCCCGCAGCTTCACCGGGAAGCCCAGGACCCTGGCCCGCACCGCCGGCTCGATCCCGATGGTGACCATCTCCCGGCCCGTCCCGTTGACGATCCACCGCCCGCCCCCGCCGTGGACGCCGATCGCCCACCACACGTAGCCCCGCCTCGAACACGAAGTCACCGAGGCCAGCGGGAAGGTCGCCGAGAAGCTGAATCCCATGCGGGCCCGGACCTGCCCGTCGTCGCCGATCTCGACGTAGGAGTTGCGCGGCCCGGCCGCCAGGACGGTCAGCAGAACTCGGTTCAGGGGGCTGAACCGGATCGGAAATCGCTGGGGCACGCCCCGGAAGCGTAGGGCGCGGCCGTGGCAAGCTGGCCGAAATGTCCAGCGCCGTTCTCGTCGACGCCGTACGTACCGCCATCGGGAAGCGCAACGGCAAGCTGCGGGACTGGCACCCCGTCGACCTGGCGGCCGAGATGCTCAAGGCCCTGGTCGAGCGCAACCACCTCGATGCGGCGGCAGTGGACGACGTCGTCCTCGGCTGCGTCACCCAGGCGGGGGAGCAGGCCTTCAACGTGGCCCGCAGCGCCGTGCTGGCGGCAGGGTTCCCCGAATCGGTCCCGGGTACGACCGTCGACCGCCAGTGCGGGTCCTCCCAACAGGCCGTCCACTTTGCCGCCCAGGGGGTGATGGCGGGGGCGTACGACCTGGCCATCGCCGGCGGGGTGGAATCCATGACGCGTGTGCCGATGGGATCGACGATCGTCCACGGGCCGGGCCGGCCATTCGGGCCGTCGGTCACCCAGCGCTACCAACCTGCGGGCGGCCTCGTCCCCCAGGGCATCGCCGCCGAGCTGATCGCCGAGCGCTGGGGAATTCGCCGGGAGGAGCTCGACGCCTACAGCCTGGAGAGCCACCGCCGGGCCGTCGAGGCCAAATCGGAGCGGCGGTTCCGGTCGCAGATCGTGCCGGTGACGGTGGAGGGGCGGCGGGGCAAGGAGGCGTTCAAGGCCGACGAGGGCGTCCGGCCCGACACCAGCGCAGAAGCCCTGGCCGCGCTGCGCCCGCAGTTCAAGGCGGACGGGGTGGTCACGGCCGGGAACTCGTCCCAGATCAGCGACGGGGCGGCCGCCGTGCTGGTGGCCAGCGAGGCCCGAGCGGCCCAGCTCGGGCTCAAGGCGCGGGCCCGGTTCGTCGCCTTCGCCGTGGCCGGGTCCGACCCGGTGGAGATGCTCACCGCTCCCATCCCCGCCACCACCCGGGTGCTCGAGCGGGCGGGCCTGACGTTGGACGACATGGACCTGGTCGAGGTCAACGAGGCGTTCGCCTCGGTCGTGCTGGCCTGGGCCCGGGAGCACTCCGCCGACCTCGACCGGGTCAACGTGAACGGCGGCGCCATCGCCCTCGGCCATCCGCTGGGCGCGTCCGGGGTGCGGATCCTGGCCACCCTGCTGGCCGAGCTGGAACGCCGCAAGGGCCGGTACGGCCTTCAGGTCATGTGCGAGGGCGGGGGCATGGCCAACGCCCTCATCGTCGAACGGCTGGGCTGATGGGCGACGTCGTGTGGTTCCTGCTGAAGCTGGCGGTGGCCATTGCGGTGTTCGTCGTCATCATGCGGGTGGGGATGGTCGTCCTGGGTGGCCTGGCCCGCCCCCACGAGCCGCCCGCCCCAGGCGAGCTCCGCCGGGTGAACCTCCGCTACCGCTGTTCGGTCTGCTACGCCGAGGTCAAGATGGTGCAGGCGTCCGAAGAGCTCCCTGCGCCCCCCCGCCACTGCCAGGAGGAGATGGACCTGGTGGCCAACCCCTTCGACTGACGCCCGACCTCACATCGGTCCGACCAAGGTTGTCCCCAGCCTCGTCCCCAGACTGTGGAAGTTTCGCGCCGGCTGACGACCGCCGGCAGGTTGCCAGGTCGGCGGGGCTGGGGACCCCGCCGACAGCGGCGGGCGTGGTCCGCAGGACCCGGGTGCCCGCCGCAACGACTAGTGGTATTTCGTAGCGGTGATGAAGCCGACGGTGATGAGGCCGAGGCCGATCATCAGGTAGACGTTGCTGGGGTCGGGACCGGGGAGGACGTTCACGTAGTTGAGGATGATCGTGAGCATGCCCAGGCCCAGGCAGGCGAACATCAGGATCGGCACCCAGAGGGGGCTGACCTTCTCGGACTTCGGGACCGGCGGCGTGTAGCGGGCGCTGGCCGGAGGAGTCGTGCGCTTGGTCGGCGCGGGACGGGTGCGGGGACCGCTCGACTTCTTGTCCGTCGACTCGGCCGGCTTCAGCCGGCCGATGGTGTCGCCTCCCACCTCGGCCTTGGCGCCCTCGGGTGTTGCCGACGCGGCCTTGGCCGGCGGGCGGGCCGGGCCGTCGGTCGTCTTGGCGCCGTTGCCGGGCCCGTCGAGGTTCCGTGCCGCCGTCTTCGCCGGCCGGTTCCGGGACGCGGCGCCGGAGGTCTTGCCCTTGCCCTTGGCCATGGCGCCAGCGTAGGCCAGCCTCTTCCCCGCATAAAGCCGTCACCCGGGCCGGGTACCGTCGGAAGCGCCGTGGCACCTCGCGTCCTGGTCATCGACAATTACGACTCGTTCGTCTACAACCTCGTCCAGTACCTGGGCGAGCTCGGGGCGGAGCCCGACGTCCACCGTCACGACGCCCTGACCATCGACGACATCAAGGCGGCCCGGCCCGACGCCATCCTCATCTCGCCCGGTCCCGGCCGCCCCGAGGACGCCGGCATCTCCAACACGGTGATCGAGGAGCTGGCCGGCCAGGTGCCGATCTTCGGCGTCTGCCTCGGCCACCAGTGCATCGGCCAGGTGTACGGGGGCAACGTGGTGCGGGCGCCGTCGATCGTCCACGGCAAGACGTCGCTCGTCCACCACCGGGGCCAGGGGGTGCTCGCCGGCCTGCCCGACCCCTTCGAGGCGACCCGCTACCACTCGCTGGTCGTCGACCCCGCCACCGTGCCCGACTGCCTGGAGGTGACGGCCGAGACCGAGGACGGGGTGATCATGGCCCTGCGCCACCGTGAGCTCCCGGTCGAGGGCGTCCAGTTCCACCCCGAATCGGTGCTCACCCCGGAGGGTCCGCACCTCCTTGCGAACTTCCTGCGTTTCGCCGGCGTCACCACCTGACCGACGGGGCGCCCTCCGTCAGGGGAAGAGCGTGACCGACGTCGGCGGGTTGGTCGTCGAGGTGGTCGCCGGTAGAGACGAGGTCGTCGCGGGTGTGCTGGTC
>DASUXN010000417.1:0-17158 GCA_036377875.1 Acidimicrobiales bacterium | reverse complement strand
CTTCCGACCAGCGGAGCCGTCGACCAGCACACGCTGATCAGGAACCGCCAACACAGTTGCACCGCGGGTGCGAATCAGTAGGAGTCGAGGCGGCCGCTGCTTCATGGTGAGGTCGCCGTGCAGGTAGATCTGCGTGGTCCGGATGTGCTGGTGGCCGAGCTACAGGCCGATGACCGAAGTCTCGACGCCGGCCCCAGCAGCCGCAGACGGGGCGCGGCAGGTAGCCGCGCCGGTCGGGTCGGACTCCCGACGGCCGCCCGTCCGTTTCCAGCCGCCGCTGGACGGAGCTTGTCCACGGCATTCGCTTTCACGCTCGGCCTCGCCCGGATGGCTTGGCTCGACGTGGAGAGCATGAGCCAGCTCGCTTACGGACTCCTTGCGTTACGCCAGCGCCGAGCCAGTTCAGACGGTGACCGCCTGGGACTCGGCCGGCCGGGGCTCCGAATCACCGCCCTGGCCGTCGCCGGCCATACCGGCGTGCTTGCGCCGCCGCTCCTGGATGCCCACGAGGTCGTCGGGCAGGGCGTCGGGGGCTTCGGCGTCGAAGCGGGCGAAGATCCGCAGCCGCAGGGCGACGAGAGTGACGACCAGCATGGCCAGCGCAGAGACGATGTAGACGAAGGCGATGCCCCGGCCCGGTCCGGTGCCGATCACCCGACCCACGGTCGACGCCAGGGCACCGCCCGGTTCCAGCATCGGGCCGAAGAGGTTCGAGCCGAGGGGGGCGATCACCGCGAATCCGATGGGCAGGGTCGACCAGGCGATCATCTGGTTGATGGCGAAGACGCGTCCATGGAAGCGCTGAGGCACCTTGACCTGGATCATCGTGAGGAAGATCGACTGTGTGATGGTGAGGGAGAGCATCATCCCGAACATCCCCACGCACACCACCGCGAAGCTGGGCCGCAGGCCGATCAGGGCGCAGGTGGCGGCCACGAAGAACGTGGTCACCACGACTCCGAACGCCCGTCGCCGCTTGGGTCCACCCCAGAGCGAGAAGATCGCCGCCCCGACGACCGCCCCGAGCCCTTCGACTAGCGCGAGCTGCCCGACGTCGCCGATGGTGCCCGTGGCGAGCACCAGTGGCGACGTCAGGACAATGGGCGCTCCCAGGAACAGGTTGATGGCGAGGAAGAACAGCAGCAGCGATCGGAAGTACCGGTTGCCCCACGAGAACCGGAACCCGTTGGCGATGTCGGTCGTCAGCGGCTCCCGGCGGTGGCGTCCCATGCGGTTGGGGAACCGGACGACGGCGAGCACAGTCAACGCGAAGCCGTAGCTCACCAGGTCGAGCACGATGATGCCGCCGAGGTCGATGGTAGCGAGCAGGCCCGCTGCCGCTAACGGGGCGACCAGCAGGGCGAAGCCGTTGCTGAATTGAGCGAGGCCGTTGGCGTTACCGAGGAACCGCTTCGGCACGAGCTGGGGAATGGCGGACTGGTAGGCCAGCCGCTGGAACCCCGAGACGGTCGAGAGCCAGGCGATGAACAGATACACGGTCCACGTGGGCAGCACGTCGGCCCACACAGCCAGACCGAGCGCTAACTCGGCACCTCCCGCCGCCAAGCCGCAGAGGAGCATGATCTTGCGGCGATCGTGGCGGTCGATCACTGCGCCTGCGAGCGGCGCCACCAGCAGGCCCGGGATGAGGCCGATTGTGAACATGGCCCCGAGCCCGGTGACGGATCCGGTCTCCAGGTAGATCCAAATCGGAAGGGCGAAACCGGTCAGCGCCGAGCCGGTGAGCGACACGAGCTGCCCGATGGCCACCGCGAGGAAGCGGCGCATACTCGGCTCCACCTCGGCGGCTGTGCCGGCAGCTGGGGCGGACGGCGCTGCGCCGCCGCCTGCGCCCTCAGCCTGCTTGGTCGAATGGGCGCCGCCGAACCACCAGCCGGCATCGGCCTCCGCCCCTGGCAGCTCGGCCGTCGCCCCCTTCGCCAGTGCCGCGTGGGTTCGGGTGACGATTTCGACCAGCTCGGAGGCTCGGTACTTCAGGAAGAAATGGCCCGCCTCTTCCAGCACGACGTAGGCGGTGGTGTCGGTGAGGAACTCCCACTCCCGGTAGCGCTCCTCGTAATAGTCGGTGATGGGATCCTTCTCGCCGATCACCGAGATGAACGGGGCACGGAGGCGCTCGACGCGGCGTTCCAGCAGGTCGGTGAAGTACTCCTCGGCGGCGTCCCCGTCGTGGCGCATGTTGGCGATGATGCGATCCGCCTGCTCGGGGTCGAGCTCGTCCATGTCGACGCCCATCGACTTCAGCCAGTTGGCGTAGTAGCGGTTGTTGGTGAACTTCTTGAACCGGGCCATGGCCCGGCTGACCGGTCCCCTCGAGCGGGCGAACGGGAAGATGCCACCCGTGTAGACGGCCTGGAGCTCCCTCCCGGCCGCCTCCAGCCGGCGGGCCAACTCCACGATGAGCGCCCCGCCAACGCCGCAGTGGCCGTAGAGCACCAGGGGCCCTTCCACCTGGGCGAGGATTTCGTCGGTGCAGCGCTGGGCCAGCTCGTCGAACGGCAATGAGTCCTCGTCGAGGCCGACGTCGTGGCCGGGAATGGCCACCGAGTAGAGCGAGTGGCCGGCCGGCAGGGCGTCGGCCAGAGGCTGGTACACGACGGCGCTGCCCCCGCCATAGGGCACGCACACCAAGGAGAGGACCCGCTGGCCCGTCGGCACCGGCTTGGTCAGCTCGTAGACGAGCCGGCGGACCTCGCCCTCCTCCACCGGGCTCACGACCAGCGCCGCCAGCTCTCGCACGGTCGGGTGCTTGAACAGGTCCATGACCCCGACCTGGCGGCCTTGACCGTCGAGGTGGGTTCGGAGCTTGGCCACGACCTGCGTGGCCAGCATCGAGTGCCCCCCCAGCTCGAAGAAGTCGTCGTCGATGCCGAGGGACGCGACGCCGAGCACCTCCTGCCATACGGCGGCCACGGCCCGCTCCATGTCTGTTCGGGGCTCGACGAGAGCCTGGCCGGCGGAGCGCGACACGGTCGGTGCCGGAAGGGCTTTGCGGTCGAGCTTGCCGTTGGGGGTGGTCGGGAACGCCTCGAGGGGGACGAATGCGGCGGGCACCATGTAGTCCGGAAGCGTTTCCTTCAGCGCGTTCCGTAGGGCAGCCGTGTCCAGGTCGCCCAACCCTTCGTCAGGGAGGACATACGCCACCAGGCGCTTGTCCCCGGGCGTGTCCTCCCGCACGACGACGGTGGCGTCGCGAACCGAGGGGTGCGTGCGGAGAGCGGACTCGATCTCGCCCAGCTCGATGCGCAGACCCCGCAGCTTGACCTGGTGGTCGATGCGGCCCAGGTACTCGAGCGTGCCGTCCCGCCGCCAGCGGGCCAGGTCGCCCGTGCGGTACATCCGAGACCCGGGAGGGCCGTAGGGGTTGGGTACGAACTTCTCCGCGGTGAGCCCGGGCCGGTTGAGGTAGCCCCGAGCCAAGCCGACGCCGGCGATGTGTAGCTCGCCGGCCACGCCGATCGGCACCGGTGCGAAACGCCGGTCGAGGACGTAGAGCTGGATGTTCTGGATCGGGCGCCCGATTGGAATGGACGACACGGCCCCGACGGCGCCCGGCTCGCACGGCCACGAGCTGACGTCGACGGCCGCCTCGGTGGGCCCGTAGAGATTGTGAAGCTCGGACCACGGGAGCACGCGGAGGAACTCCCGCGTGACGGTGACGGGAAGCTCCTCGCCCGAGCAGATCACCCGCCGCAGCGAACGGCAGCCGCCGACCCCCGGCTCGGGGAGGAAGACGCCGAGCATCGAGGGCACGAAGTGGGTGGTGGTCACGCCCTCGGCCACGATGAGGCCGCAGAGGTAGGCCGGGTCTTTGTGCCCGCCGGGCCGGGCCAGCACGAGGCGGGCGCCGGTGACGAGGGGCCAGAAGAACTCCCACACCGACACGTCGAAGCTCGCCGGCGTCTTCTGCAATACGACGTCGTCAGGGCCGAGGCCGTAGGCCTTCTGCATCCAGTCAATCCGGTTACAGATCCCTCGGTGCGTGTTCGGCACGCCTTTGGGGCGCCCGGTGGATCCCGAGGTGTAGATCGCGTAGGCGACGTTCGCCGGACCCGCCGCGGCGGGGCCTCGGTCGGTGCTCTGGCCCGTCCAGGTGTCGGGGTCGTCCAGGACGAGCACGTGGGCGGTGGTCGCCGGGAGGTCGTCGACTAGGTGCCGTTGGGTCAGCAGCACGGGGGCGCGGGAGTCGTCGACCATGAATGCCAGCCGGTCGGCGGGGTACTCCGGATCGAGCGGCACGTAGGCCCCGCCTGCCTTGAGCACGCCCAGCAGGGCGACGACCAGCTCCAGTGAGCGCTCGGCGCAGACACCCACCAACGTCTCCCGGCCCACACCGAGGCGGCGTAGCTTCTCCGCCACCTGGTTGGCTCTGGCGTCGAGCTCCGCAAAAGTGAGCTGCTTGCCCTCGAACACGACGGCCGTCGCGTCGGGCGTCCGGTCGACCTGTGCCTCGACGAGCGAGACCAGCGTTGCGTCGCCGGGGAAGTCGCCGGCGGTGGCGTTCCATCCCGAGAGGACCAGCTCCCGATCGGCGCCGTCGAGCACCGCCAGAGCCGAGACCCGGGTCTGGGGCGCCGCCGCGATCGATCGGAGCAGCACCTGCAGGTGGTCGGCCATCCGCTCGATCGTCGTGCTGTCGAAGAGGTCGGTGTTGTAGGTGAACGTGAAGCGGAGCTCGTCGCGGAGGTGGACGGCCTGGAGCTGAAGGTCCCAGCGGGTGGAGGCGATCGTGAGCGGCGTCCAGTGCACGTCCAGCGCCCCGCCGAGGTCGTCCGCGTCGGCAACGTCGTGGGCGCTCATGTCGAAGTTCTGGAGGACGAACATGGCCTGGAACAGTGGGGTCCGGCTCACGTCGCGCGGCAGCTGCAGATCGTTGACGAGTTGCTCGAACGGCACGTCCTGGTGCTCGAAGGCGTCGAGGACGGTTTTCCGGGTGCGCTCGAGGAGCTGGGTGAACGTCGGGTCGTCCCCGAGGTCGACGCGAAGGGTGAGCATGTTCACGAACATGCCGACGAGACCCTCGACCTCGGGCTGGTCCCGTCCGGCGATCGGCGAACCGACCGCGAAGTCGCTCTGGCCCGAGAGGCGCCCCAAGAGCGTCTGGTACGCGGCCAGCAGCGTCATGTAGAGCGTCGCACCGGAAGCCCTGCCCACGCCGGCGATGGCATCGGCGATGTCGCGCCCGGCGCGGAACTCGTAGGTGGCCCCCACGTAGGTCTGGGCTGCCGGTCGGGGGCGGTCGGTCGGCAGATCGAGGGGGGGTACGCCGGTCAGCTGCGTCCGCCAGTAGGACAGTGCCCTCTCCCGTGCGCTCTCGCCCAGCAGCTCGCGCTGCCAGCGGGCGAAGTCGCCATACTGCACCGGCAGCTCGGGCAGCACCGGCGTGGTACCGGCCGCCAACGCCTGGTAGGCCTTGACCAGGTCCTTCACCATGATGTCGGTCGACCATCCATCGCTCAGGATGTGATGCACGACGACCAGCAGCTGGTGCTCTTCCGGATGCACGCGCACGAGCACGGCCCGAACGAGGGGGCCAGCGGCGACGTCGAAGGGGCGCGCCCCGTAGGCGTCGAACACCTCGGCCGTGCTCGCCTCCGGGTCGGGGTGGTCCGAGACGTCGACGAAGCCCCACGGGAAGTCGGGCGAGGACGAGATGCGTACCGTCGGGCGGCCATCGGCCGTGGCGGGGAAGCTCATGCGCAGCGACTCGTGGCGAGTCACCACCAGGTCGAAGGCGCGCCGCAGCGCCACGACGTCGAGCTCGCCGTTCAGGTGGACGACCGTCGGGATGCTGTACGCGGTCGTGCCCGGCGCGTAGTTCTCCATGAACCACAGGCGCTCCTGGGCGAACGACAGCGGTGGTTCGACGCCCGACGGACGGCGGGGGATCGCCGGGCGGCTGCTCGCCGCCTGGCGGAGCCGCCTCTCGAGCAGCGCCTGCCGGGCCGACGGGTGGCCGGCTCCGCCGGCCGTCGGTCCTTGAACGGTGGTCATCGCCGCCTACCTCCGTCGTGCATGCCTGCGATCGTGATGGTGATCGCCTCGATCCCACGCTGCGCGGTCCGCAACGCTTCGGCTCCGTCGTCTCCGGACGCGAGGACGAACGCCGCCCGGTCGGTGGAACTGCGCAGTTCGTTCACGTCGCACCCCACCGTCGCCTTGACGCCGACCCGCTCCACGCCCGGAAGCGCCTGAGCCCGCTCCACGCCGTGGACGGCGGTGACCCGGCCGGCGGGGACGTCGAGGAACCAGACCGCCGCACCACGCCGGGGGCGCCCAGGGATTACGTCGTGCACCGGCTGGCCCTTCATCACCGTCGTATAGATGCGGACGATCTCGAGCTCCCAGGCCTTCTCGATCAGCTCGACGATCCCGTCCCCGGGCAACCGTCCTGCGCACTCGACGAGGTACGGCGTGCCGTCCGAGACGATCCACTCGCAGTGAATGAAGCCGGTGCCGAAGTCCACCGCGGTGACGACACGCGCCGTCTCCTCGATCAGCCGGTGACGCTGGTCGTCGGCCACGTCCGCCGGTACGACGTGGCCCTGTTCGATGGGTCTCGGCCCGGCGTAGAGCGCCTTGGCCGTGACGCTGGCGAAGATGGCGGCGCCGTCGCGCACGAGCATCTCCACGCTGAACTCCTCACCCCGGACGTACTGCTCGGCGAGCATCCGCAGCGGCAAGCCCCGGCGGGGAACGGTTGGGCCTTCGTCGTGCACGGTGCACGCGGCCCATGCCCCGTCGATCTGATCGGGTTCGTCGAGGATCATGGTGCCGACCGCTCCCTGGCGATTGGCGGGCTTCAGCACGATGGGGCCGCCCTGCTCGGCCATGAACCGCCGCACCCCGTCGGGCCCGTCGACGGCTCGCGAGCGCGGGTTGGTGATTCCCGCCGCGGCGGTGACGACACGCAGCGTCGCCTTGTCGCGAAGCGTGTCGGCGGCGCGCGCCCCGGCCCCAGGCACCCGGTAGTGCTCGGCCAGGCGGGCGGCGAAGGGGACGGCGTACTCGATCCCCGGGAGAACCGCCGAGGGGTGGAGGTCAGGATGGGTCCGGACGAACGCATCGGCGGCGCCCGGCTGCTGATACTCGAACTCGATGAGCTCCCGCACACTCACGGAGCTGCTCAGGTGGGTGCGGGCGCGGCCCCCGACCGCGACGTCAGGCTCCTCGACGTACACCACCGACCGCAGGGGCTGGATGCCGTCGAAGGACTCCTGAAGCGCCCGAGGGTACCCGACGACGACCAATGGGCCGGTCGTGGGCACACTTGTCTCCAGGAGGGACGAGGAGCCCGACTGCCGGAGCCGCCGCTCGAGCAGCGCCCGCTTGGCCGAGGAGAGGTCGGTCTGCGAGGCCACGTCAGCTCCACTCTTCGGCGAGGAGCCGCTCGGCCTCGTCGTCGGACAGCTCGTCGAGCTCGGCAGCGATCAGGGCCTCGATGGCGGAAGCGAGTCCGGCAACCGTCGGGTCTTCGAAGAACGTGTGGATGGGCAGCTCCAGGGCCAGGGCAGAGGAGATTCGGCTCAGGACCCGCATGGCGAGCAGGGAGTGGCCGCCCACGTCGAAGAAGTCGTCGAAGGCGCCGATTCGATCCTGACCCAGCACCTCGCTCCAGATCGATGCCACGAGCTCCTCGCTGGTGGTACGGGGCGCCACATAGGAGCGGCGGGCGCCGACTGCGTCGCCGTCATCCGGCACAGGGAGGGCACGACGGTCGAGCTTGCCGTTGGGCGTGACTGGGAACTCGTCGAGAGCGACGAAGGCGGTGGGCACCATGTACTCGGGCAGCGTCTGCTTCAGCGCCGCCCGCAGCGAGGACGGGTCGAACGACCAGCCGTCGTGGCCCCGGACGTAGCCGACCAGCGTGGGATCGCCCGAGGTGCCCTCCCGCACCACCACGGCTGCGTCCCGCACACCCGGCTGCTCGGTGAGGGCGGTCTCGATCTCGCCCAGCTCGACGCGAAGCCCCCGGATCTTCACCTGGTGGTCGCTGCGGCCGAGGAACTCCACAGTCCCGTCGGGCCGCCAGCGAACCAGGTCGCCCGTGCGGTACATGCGGCTGCCGGCCGTTCCGAAGGGGTCCGGGAGGAACCGCTCGGCGGTCAGGGCCGGCCGGTTGAGGTAGCCGCGTGCGAGACCCACGCCGGCGAGGTACAGCTCGCCGCGCACGCCCACCGGGACGGGCGCCAGGCGTTCGTCGAGCACGTACAGGCGCATGTTGTGGATCGGCGCGCCGATGGGGACGGTGGTGGCGTGGTTGAGGGACCACGCCTGGCACCGCCACCAGCTGACGTCGACCGCCGCCTCGGTGGGCCCGTACAGGTTGTGCAGCTCGGCGTGCGGCAGCCGCTCGAGGCAACGCTGGGCGAGCGCCACCGGCAGCGCCTCGCCACTGGCAACAATCAGGCGCAGCGAGGGGGAGGAGGGAGGATCCTCGTCGGCGAGGAACATGGCCAGCATGGAGGGCACGAAGTGCACCACCGTGACGTCCTCGGCGGCGATGACCTGGCGTAGGTAGGCGGGGTCCCGATGCCCGCCGGGGCGGGCGAGCACCATGCGGGCGCCGGTCAGCAGCGGCCAGAAGAACTCCCATACCGACACGTCGAAGCTGGTGGGCGTCTTCTGCAGCACGGTGTCGGAGGCGGTCAGCTGGTACTGGTGCTGCATCCAGTGGAGTCGGTTGACGATCCCCCGGTGCGTGTTCGGCACGCCCTTCGGGCGGCCGGTCGAGCCGGACGTGTAGATGGCGTAGGCGACGTTGTCCGCGGTCGCACTCCAGTCCGGCGTGTCACTTCGCTCACCGGCCCACTCCGTCTCATCGTCGAGGACGAGCACCCTGCCGCTGGTGCCGGGGAGGCGGTTGACCAGGTGCCGCTGGGCCAGCACGACCGGGGCGCCGGCGTCGGCGATCATGAACGCCAGCCGGTCGGCCGGGTAGTCGGGGTCGAGCGGCACGTACGCACCACCCGCCTTCATTACGCCGAGCAGGGCGACGACGAGCTCGAGGGAACGCTCGGCGAAGACCCCGACCAGGGTCTCGGGGCCCACGCCCAGGCCGCGGAGTCGATGTGCCACCTGGTTGGCCCGGGCGTCGAGCTCGGCGTAGGACATGCCCCAACCGTCGAAGCGGATCGCGGTGGCGTCGGGCGAGCGCGCCGCCTGCGCCTCGAAGAGCGAAGCTAGCGTGGCATCGGCCGGAAAGTCTCGGTCCGTCCCGTTCCAGCCCTCGACGACGAGCCGGCGCTCGTCCGAGCCGAGTAGAGGGAGCTCCGAAAGCCGCGTCTCGGGTGCGTCGACGGCGGCGGTCAGCAGCCGCAGGTACCGGTCGGCCAGCGCCCGGGCGGTGGTCTCGTCGAACAGGTCGGTGCGGTAGCTGAGCCGAGCGGCGTTGTTGCGGACCTCGAGGGACAGCTCGTTATGCACGACGCCATGGCTGAAGGTGAAGGTCAGCTCCGGGAGGTAATTGAACTCGATCTGGCACAGCGGTTCGATGCTCGGATCCCGGGTGGGGGCCAGCTCCTCGACCACCTTCTGGAACGGTGTGCCCTGGTGCTCCCAGCACTCGAGCAGGTTGGCTCGGACGCGGCCCACCAACTCCGCGAACGTGGGATCGCCCGAGGCGTCCGTGCGCACGACGACGGTGTTGACGAACATGCCAATGAGGTGCTCGAGCTGCGTCGTGTCGCGCCCCGCCACGGGGAGCCCGACCACGATGTCGGATTCACCGGAGACTCGCGCCAGCAAGGCGACGAAAGCGGCCTTCAGGACCATGAAGGGGGTGGCCCGCAGCCGCCGGGCGAGACTCTCCACGGCGGCAGTCGACATGGGAGGCATCGGGAAGACGATCTCGGCGCCCTCGGAGCTCGGGGCAGGGGGACGGGCGCGGTCCGTAGGGACCGAGTGCACGAGCGGGAGCCCAGCGAGGCGGGACCGCCAGAAGGCCAGCTCGCCGGCCAGGCGGTCTCCGCTGAGCTGGTCCCGCTGCCAGACGGCATAGTCGGCGTACTGGATGTCGAGGTCGGCCACGTCCGGCGCCCGACCTTGCACAGATGCACGGCAGAGCTCCTCCAGCTCCCGGATGAGGATCCCGACCGACGTCCCGTCGAAGATGGCGTGGTGGGCTACGAAGAGCAGCTCCCACTCGCTCTCACCGAGGCGGACGAGCCGGGCCCGCCAGAGCGGTGCCTGGTCGAGCGCGATCGGGGTGCGGGCGGCCTCGATGCTGAGGCGGATGCTCTCGGCCCGGCGCTCAGCCGACGCGAGCTGCGAGAGGTCGGTGAACGAAAGCTCGATGGGGACGCTCGGGTGAACGACCTGTTGTAGGGCGCCCTCATGGTTGCGCAGCGACGTACGCAGTGTCTCGTGTCGCCGGACGACAGTCGACAGGGCGGCGAGCACGGTGGCCCCGTCGAGCGGCATGCGCAGCTCGGCGGGAACGAGCAGGTTGTAGGTCGACGCCTCGGGATCGCGCTGGCACGCCAGCCAAATCCGCTCCTGGCCGAATGAAGCGGGGACGACCCAGTCGCCCGCCGTTGCCTCGACGTTCACGTCGCCCGCTCCTCCCGCACGCTGCGGGGCCGCATGTCGGTCCATACCTGCTCCACGTGGGCCAGGCACGCTTCCTTGTCACCGCTGAAGCCGGCTTCGCGCCAGCCCGCCGGCACCGTCTGGTCGGTGGGCCAGATGGCGTACTGCTCCTCGTGGTTAACCACGACGCGGTAGTCCGTGGGTTCGTCCATCGTGTCCTCCTCAGGCCTGCGGCCGCGCAAGCCGGGTGATGACGGGACCCGTCTCGGCGGCCTGCGGAGCGCCGGCCGGGACGGGTTGGCGGCGCTGTGCCTCGATGGCCGCCGCCATGCCGGCGACGGTGGGGGCCTCGAACAAGCTGCGCATGGAGAGCTTGTGGCCCAGCGTGTCACGCACCCTCGACACCAGCTGTACGGCGACGAGGGAGTTCCCCCCCAGCTCGAAGAAGTCGTCGTCGGCGCCCACCTCGGCGAGGCCGACGACGTCTGCCCAGAGCGCTGCCAGCTGCTTCTCCAGCTCGGTCGCGGGGGCGACATAGTCGCCCAGGTTGCTCCGGTCGGCGGGTCCCGAGACGAGGGCCGAGCCCTCCAATTCATCCTCGACGGTCTCCTGGGTGAGGGCCTGGGCGCCCTCGATGACGTCCTCGATCCGCACGGCGCTGACGACGACCTGGGACCCGAGGTCAACGGCGAGGAGCCGCCTGAGCGCCTCCGCTCCCGCTGCCGGGAGGATGCCGATCCGGACCGGAGCCGCGTCGCTCCCTGCAGCCGGGACGGTGGACCCCCCTGCCGTCGTTTCGCCCGAGACCGAGCCGGCCATGGCTTGCGGGTCCACCCGGCGGAGCATGAAGTCGGTGATTGCCACGACTTCCCGGCCGCCGCTGTCGATGAGGGTGATGTCCGCCAACATCACTTCGCCGTCACCCCGCTCCTTGTACCGCAGGTGGCTGTAGACCCGCCGGGGAATGGCCGAGCGCACGAGCAGCTCGCCGTAGCCCATGGGCAGGTACTGACCCTTGCCTCCCCAGCCGGTGCCGAAGGCGGTCGCCTCGTCGAGCATGGCGGGGTGGAGGACGAGGGCGTCGACGTCCTGCGCCACTTCCTCACTCGCCTCCAGGTAGGCGAGCTCCTCGTCGTCGCCCGACCAGATCTGGCGGAGGCTGCTCCAGCGAGGCCCGAAGCTCAACATGCCGCTCATGGAGGGCGTCTGTGCCCCGAGCACCTTGGGGCAGCGGGCCTGGATGGCGTCCAGGTCGTAGGTCGGAGCCATGCCGGCGGCCACCCACTGCGCCGTCGTCCGGGCGTGGACCACGGACCGGCCCTGGGCGTCGTGCGTCCGGATGGCCACCGGACGCTCGTCCCCGTCTCCCGACGGTGCGCCGACGGTGACCTCGACGTGCGCCGATGAGCCGTCGGCCACCGCCAGCGGGACGAGGAACATGGTGTCCCGCAGGGCGACGGCTGCGTCGCCCGCCGGTCGAGGTGCGGCGGCCTCCATGGCCGCTCGCGCCAGCTCCAGATGGCCGGTGCCCGGAAGCACCGGCACCTGGTGGATCCGGTGCTCGCTGAGAACCCAGTGCTGCTCCGGGGAGAAGGTGCCGGCGACGACGGCCTCCCCACCGCCGGTCCCCCGCACCGTCGCCAACCAGGGATGCCCCGTCTCGGTGGCGGTGGCCCCTCGCTGCAGTTCCCGGAACGCCGCGGGCGCAACCGTCTCGGCGGCCATGCCCACGTCCAGCCAGCCGCCCCAATTCACGGAGACGATCCGCGTTTTCGGTGCCCGCGGGCTGCGGGCGTAGGCGTCCATGAAGGCGTTCGCCCCGCAGTAGTCGACCTGGCCGAAACCGCCGGCGATGCCCGTGACCGACGAGCAGAGAACGAGGACGTCGAGCTCCAGGTCGCCGAAGACGTTGGCGAGGGCGACCGTGCCGTCGAGCTTCGGGGCCAGCACCGACTCGGCGGTCGCCCGGTCCTTCACTTCGATCATCCCGCCACCGGCGACACCGGCGGCGTGCACGATGCCGTCGAGCCGCCCGAACCGCTCCAGGATGCGGGCTCGCACCATTCGTAGGGCGTCGGAGTCGCTCACGTCGGCCGAGACGACGAGCACCTCGCCGCCGGTGGCCTCGATCCGCCGGAGGGCCTGGATGGCCCGGCTGGTGCGGTCGGTAGGATCGTGGTCGACAACCCACTGGTCCCAGGCGTCCGGCTCGGGGAAGGCCGATCGGCCTGTGAGAACGAGGCGGGCACGCGCCCGTTCGGCCAGGTGCTCGGCGACCGAGAGGCCGATGCCGCCCAGGCCGCCGGTGATGAGGTACACGCCGCGGTCGCGCCACCCGTTGGCGGCGCCGTCCTCGGCCTCGACCCGAACGGCGCTGAACGTGGGCGTCCACCGCTTGCCGTTCCGCAGCGCGACGAGTGGCTCACCGGGGCCCGACGCCATCTCGACCACCAACTGGTCGGCCAGCCGCTGCTGAGCGCGCTGGTCGCCGGGCAGGTCGCTGTCGACGTGCCGGCAGGCGATGTGCGGCAGCTCGACGGGGATCACCCGGCAGGGGCCGGTGACCGTCGCCAGCTCGGGAGCCAGCAGGTCGGTGCCGGTGACGTCCTGGGTGTGTGCGGTGAGCACGTGCAGTGTGACGGGTGTGGCGCCTTCCCGCTCGGCCAGGGCCTGGGCGAGGGCGAGCAGGCTGAAGAAGCCCCGGTCCTGGCTGTCTTCCAGCGAGCCGGGCGCCACGGGGGCGGAGGCCTGGGGCGGGGGGACCAGGCCCCAGGCGTGGACGATGTGCGCCGGGCGCCCGTCACGGGCCTCCACTGCATCCAGCAGGCGGGCGTAGTCGTCACGCTGGTCCGGGGTGACCCGGAACTCGTCGATGCCGGTCTCGTCGAAGCCCGCGCCGACGAGCACCGTGGTCACCTTGGCGCCCAGGTCGCGGAGGCGCTTGACGAGGAGCTGGGACAGATCATGCTCGCTGGCGAAGACGAGGTACGGGCCGGCGAGGGCGGGGCGCCCTACCACCGGGGCGGCCTGGCGCCATCCGGGTGTCTCGAACCAGTCGGGGAGGTCAAGCGCCGTCGCCTTCTTGGCTGGGGCCGGCCGGGCCACCAGGCCCTCGGGGGGCGCGTCGATCCAGTAGCGCTTGCGCTCGAACGGGTACGTCGGGAGCGGCGTCTTGCGGCGGCCCGGCTCGCAGACCCTCTCCCATGCCACCTCGACACCCTGCAACCACAGGTGGCCCAGCGTGCCCAGCACGACCTCGGTGTCACCTTGCTTGTCCATTGCCGCGGGCAGCGTGGTGAGCGGCGGAGCCTCTTTCGGAGTGTGGAAGCGGGCGAGACCGGCGAGCGTGCGGCCCGGTCCCAGCTCCACGAGCGTCCACGTGTCGTCCGCCAGCAGGCGTTCCACGCAGTCGCTGAATCGCACGGTGCCCCGGAGGTGGCGTGCCCAGTACGCCGGGTCGGTGGCCTCCTCGGCGGAGATCCAGTTCCCGGTGACGTTGGAGAGGAAGGGCAGCTCCGGCCGGCGCCGACGGACAGCCGCCACGGCGGCGGTGAACTCGTCCAGGATCGGGTCCATCATCGACGAGTGGAAGGCGTGCGACGTGCGCAGCACCTTGCCGCCGGCCTCGGAGGGGAGCTGGGCGGCGAAGGCTTCGATCGCCTCACCCGGCCCGGCGACCACGCAGATGCCCGGGCCGTTCACCGTGGCCAGCGACAGACCCTCGGGCAGGATGGCCAGGACCTCTGCTTCCCCCATTTGAAGAGCCAGCATCCGGCCGGGCGGAAGCTGCTGCATCAGTCGGCCCCGGGTGGCGACGAGAGCGAGGGCGTCCTCCAGGCTGAACACCCCGGCGAGACAGGCGGCGACGTACTCACCACTGCTGTGGCCGATCATCGCCGAGGGGCGGATGCCCCACGACTGGAACAGCTGAGCCAGGGCGTACTCCAGAACGAACAGGGCCGGCTGGGTGTACTGCGTCTGCTGGAGGCGAGCCGCCGCTTCGCCGGCGTCGGTGGTGTCCGGGAAAAGCAGGGTGCGGATATCGAGGGCGAGGTGCGGCTCCAGGATGTCGGCGCACCGGTCGACCGTCTCCCGGAACGTGGCGTTGGACTCGTACAGCTCCCTGCCCATCCCGGGGTACTGCGATCCCTGGCCCGAGAACAGGAACGCCACCTGGGGTGCAGCTGCCGGCGTCTTGCCGGTGCGCACGCGCTTGCGGTCGGGCCCGCTGAGGGCTCGGGCGGCATCGCCGGTGTCGGAGGCGACGAGCACGGCCCGGTGCGCCCACTCCGGGCGGCCCGTCTGGAGGGTGAAGGCCACGTCGCCGAGGTCGGCCTCGGGACGCCCCGTCAGGTGGTTGGCCAGGCGGGCCACCGCTGACTGCAGTGCGCCTTCGGTCTTGGCCGACACCGGGATCAGGTGCCTGGGCGAGGTCGACGGTCCGTGGTCAGGGGCCGGAGCCTCCTCGACCACGACGTGGGCGTTGGTGCCCCCGATTCCAAAGGAGCTGACGCCGGCTCGGCGAGGCTCGTCGGTTGCCGGCCAGTGCGTCAGCGTGGCGGCGATGTGGAAAGGCGAGTCGGTCAGCTTCAGCTTGGGGTTGGGCTGTTCGAAATGGAGCGACGGCGGGATGGCGCCGTGCTGCAGTGCCAGCGTCGTCTTGATCAGTCCGGCCACGCCGGCGGCCGGCCCCAAATGGCCGATGTTGGTCTTGACCGAGCCCAATCCGCACCACTGGCGGTCGTCCGAGGCTCCTCCGAACGCGCTCGACAAGGCGGCGACTTCGATGGGGTCGCCCAGGGCGGTGCCCGTGCCGTGGGCCTCGACGTAACTCACCGACCGGGGGTCGACGTCGGCCACGGCCAGCGCCTGGGCCACGACCGCCGACTGGCCCTGCTCACTGGGAGCCGAGAACCCGACCTTGAGGGACCCGTCATTGTTGATGGCCGAGCCGAGCAGGAGAGCGTGGATGTAGTCGTTGTCGTCGAGGGCGTCGGACAGCCGCTTGAGTACGACGATGCCTGCGCCGCTGCCCCAGATGGTCCCGCTGGCACCGGCGTCGAAGGCTCGGCAGTGCCCGTCGCGGGCCATGATGCCGCCCTCTCTGAAGGTGTATCCCCGGTGGTGTGGAAGCTCCATGGAGGAGCCGCCCGCCAGCGCCATGTCGCACTCACCGTTGCGCAGCGCCTCGCAGGCCAGGTGGATGGCCACCAACGATGTCGAGCAGGCCGTGTGCACGGTCAGGCTCGGGCCACGGAGGTTGAGCTTGTAGGAGGCGAGGGTCGCCACGTAGTCCGGGTTGTTGTTCACCGAGATGGCCAGGCTGCCGTTGTTGTCGATGACGTCGCGGTTGGCTTGGATGTTCTCGATGCGGTAGTCGTTGACGCCCACGCCGGCATAGACCCCGATGTCGCCCTGGTGGCGCCAGGGGTCGCATCCAGCCGACTCGAGCGCCTCGTAGGCACACTCCAGGAAGAGGCGGTGCTGCGGGTCCCGGATCTCCGCTTCGCGCCGGTTCATCCCGAAGAAGCCGGCGTCGAACATGTCGTGGTCCTCGACGGGGGCGGCGGCGCGGACGTAGTCGGGGTGGTCGACGACCTCGGCCGGGACGCCGAGTGCGATCTGCTCCTCGCGGCTGTAGGTCCGCACCGACTCGACGCCGGCAACGAGGTTCTGCCAGAACTCGTCGAGGTTCCGCGCGCCGGGGAACCGCCCGCTCATGCCGACGATGGCGATGGGCTCGACGAGCGGCTCGTCGCCGGCGTCGCGGTCGGGCATGTCGGTCAGAAGGTCGGTCATCGTGGTCCCTTCAAGCGACGCGGTAGGCGGAACGACGAGCGCCGTTGGCGGCGCGGCGCGTGAGCCGGGCCCGGCGGATGTCGGCGCGGGCTGCGGCGTGGGCGAGCGCGGCCGCCTGGGTGCCCCCGTGCTCGAGGTGACGGGCCAGGCTGCTCACGGTGGGGTGGCGGAACAGGTCGGTGACGGGGATCTCCCGCCCGAGCGTGTCCTCCAGGCGAGCGTGGACCGCAACCAGTGCCAGCGACGTCCCGCCGAGGTCGAAGAAGTTGTCGTGGGCGCCTACGCGGGGCAGGCCCAGCATGTCCTGCCAGACGGCGCTCACGGCGCGCTCTAGCTCGCTGCCGGCCTTGACGAACTCGGTGGGCGCCGGCCGCCCCGAGGAGGGCTTGGGCAGGGCGCCACGGTCGACCTTGCCGTTGGGCGTCATGGGAAGGCGGTCGAGCACGACGTAGGCCGAAGGCACGGCGGCGTCCGGCAGGGTGCGCCGGAGGTCGGCGGAGAGGTTGGCCACATTCACCGTCTCGCCCGGGGTGGCGACGAGGTAGGCGACCAGCACCGGGTCGACACCCAGGTCGTCGCGCCGGACAATGACGGCCTGGTCGACGGTGGCGTGGGCCGAGCAGGCCGCCACCACTTCTGCGAGCTCCACGCGGTAGCCCCGGACCTTGACCTGGCCGTCGGACCGGCCGGCGAGGGTCACCGTGCCGTCGGGCTGGTACCGGCCTAGGTCGCCTGTGCGGTAGGCGCCGCCGACGAACTTCTGGGCCGTCAGGTCGGGTGCACCGGCGTAGCGGCGGGCGAGGTGGGG
>DASUXN010000416.1:0-7261 GCA_036377875.1 Acidimicrobiales bacterium | reverse complement strand
TTGGCCGTCGGACCCCCCACTAACCTCGGGACGGCGGTAGACACCCTCGAAGTCCGTGGCCTCGCCGATCCGGACACGCCTGCCCCCCAAGACGGTGGGGAGGCGGCGCCCCGGCGCGATCTGCTGCTCGGGCTCGTCTGCCTCGTCCTCGTCGCTCTCATCGTGGCCGACCGGGCCCGTATCCTCCGGCAGTTCGGGTTCCTCTACACCGACGAGGACCAGGCCGTCCTCTGGTACACGGCCGAGGACCTGCGCCGGGGCCACGTTCGGGCCCCCTACTTCTACGGCCAGACGTACGGAAGCTGGTTCGAGGCCCTGGCCGCGGTACCGCTTCGAGCGTGGAACGTGGCCCTCCGCCACGCCCTGCCCATCGCGGGCACCTTCTTCAGCCTGGTGCCGGGCCTCCTGCTGGCGGCGGTGGCGTGGCGGCGGCAGGCCCGCCTGGCCGCGGCCGCCATCCTCACCGGCTACCTGCTCATGAGCACCGAGGCGGTGGCGGCGGCGTCGCTGCCCCGCGGGCTGGCGCCCGGGATCGCCCTGGCCACCATGGGGGTGGCACTGGCCGCCCTATGGGCGCCGCGTGCGCCCGCCATGATCGGCTTCGGGCTGCTCGCCACACTCGGGGCGTCGTTCAACGAATCCTCGCTGCTCGTCAGCGTGCCCGCTGCTGCCTTCTTCACCCTCCAATACTGGCGAAAGGGCCAGATGTGGCTGACGTTGACGCTCGGCGTCGAGCTCGGCCTGGTCTTTCACGTTCTGGCGTCGGCCTTCTACACGTCCCACCCGTCCTACGACGTCCACTGGCGGTGGCCATTGGTCCTCACGTCCGAGCAGTTGCGGAACAGCGGCACCCACCTCCAGGACTACTTCACCGCCTACAGCTTCGACTTCCTGCGCACGCCGGTGGTGCCCTTCGCCCTGCTGGCGGTCGCGGCCGTCCTGCTGATCGCCCGCCGCGGGCTGCCCGGCCTGGCCGCCACCGTGGCGGCTCTGGCCGGCGGCGCGGCCACGCTGTCCGCGGCCAAGGCCGTCGACGGCAGCCCTTCGGTGTTCTTCCCCTACTTCCGGTTCTTCTTCGCCCTGCCTGCGCTGCTCGCCTTGCTCGCCGTGCTGGCCTGCCGCGACCGGCCCCTGCGCCCGTGGGTTTCGCGCTCGGCTGCCGGCCTCTTGCTGATCGCGTCCGTCGCCGGCTTCGTCCATCGGGGCGACAATCTCGACTCCGAGTTGCGGCGGTTGACGGCGAGCGACTCCGAAGGCCGCTACCAGGCTCCCACCCTTACCGAGTGGGCCCTCGAGGACTGTCGCCAGACCGGGCACTTGGCCGTCGCCCACGAGGCACGGCTGGTCGTCTACCTCAAGGACCGCGTCGCGCCATACCTGTGCGCAGCCGAGTTGTACGGCGACGTCCGGACCCTGTTCCCGCAGTACGAGCGTCGGACGTGGGAGCTCGAACGCGAGTCCACCGTGCCCCGGACCCGCATGATGGTCGCCGGCGCAGGACCGGACTTCTGCACCAACGCGGACGCGGTTGCCACCTGGTGCCATCAGGTCAGCCAGCGGCTCGATCTGGTGATGGTCGAGTTCCCGTCACAGCCGGTGGTCCCGCTGCTGCCGAGGCTGGGCGTGAACGTCCCAGCATTCTGAGCCTTGCCAGCTGGCGGCGAGAGGGCACGGCCTGGTGGGGGTCGAGGGCGTCGCGGATGCCGTCCCCCAGCAGGTTGAACCCGAGTACGGCCAGGCTGATGGTGAGGCCGGGGATGAAGACGACGTGCGGATCGGAGAGGAAGTAGATCCGGCTCTCGTTGAGCATGGCGCCCCACTCCGGCGTGGGAGGGGGCGCCCCCAGCCCGAGGAAGGTGAGACCCGACACGGCCAGGATGAGCTGGCCGATCTCCAGCGTGGCCAGGACGATGACGGGCGATACAGCGTTGGGCAGTACGTGGCGCAGCATGATTCGACTCTCGGTGACGCCGGCGGAGCGGGCCGCTTCCACGAACTGCCGTTCGCGGATGGATAGGACCAGCCCTCGCACCACCCGGGCGTAGCCGGCCCACCAGATCGTGACGAGCCCGAGCATCACCGCGGTCAGGCTCTGGTCGAACAGCCCGGTCACGGCCAGTGCCAGAGCCAGTCCGGGAACGGCAAGCACCACATCAACTACGCGCATCAGCAGGCGGTCGAGCAGCCCGCCGTAGAACCCCGCCAGAGTCCCCACCACCACCCCGATGGCGGTGACCAGCACCGAAGCCAGCAGGGCGGTTCCCAATGACAACCGGGCGCCGGTCAGGATGCGGCTGAGGACGTCCCGCCCCAGGCCGTCGGTGCCGAGTAAGTGGCGGGCACTGGGCCCCTCCAGCCGCTCGACGGTGACCTCGAGCGGGTCCTGGGGGGCGATGATCGGCCCCAGCACGGCGAGGCCCAGGAAGAGGGTGACGAGGACGAGGCCGACCCTGGCTCCCGGATCGCGCAGGAGCCGGCGCAGCGCGCCAAACGACGGCGCCGTCCATGCTGCGATCTCCTGGGCGGCCGTGCTCACGCGCGCCGACCCTCCACCCGCACCCGCGGGTCGAGCCGGGCGTAGCTGAGGTCCACGAGCAGATTGACGACGAGATAGACGGCCGCCGCGAAGAGGACGAATCCCTGGACGAGGGGATAGTCGCGGTCGTGGATGGCCGACACGGCGAGGTCGCCCATGCCGGGCCAGGCGAACACCCACTCCACGATCAGCGAGCCGCCGAGCAGGTGGCCGACGGAGAGCCCGGCCACGGTTACGACCGGTATGAGGGCATTGCGCAGTGCATGGTGGAACAGAACGGCTCTCGCTCGGGCCCCCTTGGCCCGGGCGGTGCGGACGTAGTCCTCCCCCAGGATCTCCAGCACCGCCGAGCGGGTGAGCCGGGCGAGCACTGCGGCCGGCCCCAGGGCGAGCGTGACCGCCGGAAGCACCAGGTGGGCGGCCGAGCCGAACCCGAACACGGGCAGAGCCCGGAACCGGACGGCGAAGACGTAGATGAGCACGTAGGCGATGAAGAAGCTCGGGAGGGAGGCCCCGAACAGGGCGCCGACCCGCGAGACATGGTCGAGGACCGAGTTCCGCCGGGTGGCAGCCAGCACGCCGATGGGGATGCCGATGACCAGGGACAGGCCCGCCCCCGCCAATGCGAGGGCTGCCGTACGAGGCGCCCGCTCGGCCAGCGCGTCCTGCACGCGCACGCCCCGCAACCATGAATCGCCGAAGTCCCCCCGAACCGCCCCGCCCAGCCACGAGAAGTACTGGACGACTAGCGGTCGGTCGGTCCCCAGCTCGCGGCGCATCTCCTCGAGCTGCTCGTCGGAGGGGGGTTGTCCCAGCGACCGTGACAGGACGACCTCGGCCGGCTCCCCCGGCGCGAGCACGCCCAAGGCGAAGGTCAGGACGGAGACTCCCAGCAGCGCGAGCACGACCGAGGCCATCCGCCGGACGGCATAGCGCCTCACCGGCGGTGGCGGGACGGGCCCGGCGCTACGCCGAGCCCGTCCGGTAGACCCCCGTCCACGGCTGGTGGTTCACCGACGGGTGCGGCTGGAATCCCGCCACGGTGGTCTTGTGGGCGTAGATCTGGGGGAAGTTGGTGAGAGCGATCGCGGCCGCCTCGTCGTTCACGAGCACGTTGATGGCCTCGGCCGCTTTGCGCTGGGCGGTGAGCAGGTCGGGTGCAGCCAGGGCCTCGTCGACCAGGGCGTCGAACCTCGGCCCCGGGTTGGTCAGCCGTACCCGCGCGTTGTTGACCTTGCTGTACCAGAACTGCGACGGGATCCGGGCCGGATTGGCGTCGTTCTGGTTGTAGTAGTTGACGTCCACATCCCACTCGCCCGAGTTGATGGTGGCCGAGTAGGCGGCCGCGTCTGGTGCCTTCTGCATGCGCAAGTCGATGCCCACCCGCTTGGCCTGGGCCTGGAGGAACTGGAGGGATTCAGGCTCGAAGTCGAACTGGGCGGTGCCCACCAGGCTGAGCTTGCGCCCGTCCTTCTCGCGGATCCCGTCGGAGCCCTCGCGCCAGCCCTTGGACTCTAGGATGCGCCTCGCCTGGCCCACGTCGGTCAGGTGGGGCCGGACCGTTCCTGCGGCGGTTCCGAGTACGGCCGGCGGGCTCACCCCCGCTACCACCTGGGCGTTCCCCTGCCACTGCTGATCGGCCAGTTGCCGGCCGTCGAGGCTGAGCGACAGCGCTCGCCGCACATCGATGTCCTGAAGGAGCGTGTGCTGCCCCTCGCCGTGGAGATTGAGCGAGATGTCGACGACCGCGCCGGGTGGCGCAGGAGCGACTTGGAGGCCGGGCCGGCTCTTAACGTCGGCTGCCTGCTGGGGCGCCAGGAACCAGATCAGGTCGACTTCGCCGGACTCGAGTGCGAGCCGGCGGGTGTTCTGGTCGGGGATGAACCGGAACGTCATCTGGCGCAGCTTGGCCTTGTCCTCGCCCCAGTAGGCGTCGTTGCGGTTGACGACCAACCGGTCGTTGGGCGAGTAGCTGCCGAACGTGAACGGGCCCGTGCACACCGGCCGGTCGGCGGGGTCGGTGCCGGTGGCGACGATGCTGAAGAACGGGTGCGAGATCTGCTCGGGCAGGCGGAGGTTGGTCTGGGTGGGCGTGATCTCGACCGTGAACTCGTCGACGACCTTGGTCGAGTCAGGCCCGAGGAAGGTGTTGAGCGTCTGGCGCTTCTCGACCACCCGATTCAGGCTGTAGCGGACGGCCTCCGCGTTGAGGGGAGCGCCGTTGTGGAACCGCACGCCCCGGCGCAGCTCGAACCGAAAGGTGTTATCGCCGCGGTATGTCCAGCGCTCGGCCAGGACGGGCGTGGGCTGGAACTCGGGGCTGAGTCCGACCAGCGTCTCGCACACGCCGGCGTTATCGGGCCAGATGCCGAGGAAGATCCGATCTCTCGTGATGTAGACATCGCCCGGCGTGGCGACCGTCAGTGTCTGCTGGTTGTCGGGAAGGGTGACCGTTTGGGCCGACGGCGTCGGCGCATCTGTGCTGTCACCCCCGCAGGCCGCCAGCAGGACCAGAACCAGCGCTACTACCCGGACCTTCATATGTCCACCTCCCCGTCGGCGGCGCTCATTAGACCATGCCGAGGCGGGCGCCCGGAGGCGACGGATGCCCTGGAGCTACCTTGCCGAGATGGTCACCCTCGACGAGGCCGCCCGCATGGCTATGGAGCTACCCGAGGTCACCGAAGGTGAGCGCCATGGTCACCGCACGTGGGACGTGAGTGGCAAGACGTTCGCCTGGGAGCGGCACTTCAGCAAGGCCGACATCCGCCGTTTCGGGAACGAGACGCCGCCCGACGGACCGATCGTCGCCGTGCGCGTCGCCGACCTCGGCGAGAAGGAGGCCATCCTCGCCGCCAACCCCAAGGGCTTCTTCACCATCTCCCATTTCGACGGCTATGCCGCCGTGCTGATCCAGCTCAAGGCCGTGGGCAAGCGGGCCCTGCGAGAGGCGCTCGAAGACGGCTGGCTCACCTGCGCGCCCCGGGCGCTGGCCGACGACTACCTCCGAGGCAAGCGGCGGTAGTCGCCCTCCGGAGCATCCGCGGATAGTCGCGCCAGAATGATGCCGTGTCAGAGGCGGAACTGGAGGAGATCGTCGACGGAGGAACGGTTTGGCGGTTCGACGCGGCCTTTCTCCGATCGAACTGGACGTGCATCTGGGGTCGCGGTTGCCTGGGCATGCTTTCCGAGCCGGCCGAGCATCTGGGGCAGGGCTGCTGCTCCATCGGTGCCGAGCTCGACGGTGAGGACGAGGCCCGAAACGTCGCCGCCTTGGCGGCGACCCTCGACCCGTCTCGTTTCGAACACCACGCAGCGGCCGCCCAGGGCGGCGTCTTCGCAGACGACACCCGGACGAGCACCCGGGTCGTCGACGGCGCCTGCATCTTCCTGAACCACCCCGGATTTGCGGGCGGCGCAGGCTGCGCCCTCCATCTCGAGGCGCTCCAGAGCGGCGAATCAGCCCTCCTGTGGAAGCCTTCGGTGTGCTGGCAGCTTCCGGTCAAGGTCGACTGGGAGCCGGGGCCGGACGGGCACGACACTGAAGAAGTCGCCACCGTACGCCGTTGGGAGCGGCGCGACTGGGGGGCGGAGGGCGACACGATGGCGTGGTGCTGCACCGAGGGGGAGCGGGCCTACGTGGGCGAGCGACCGGTCGTCGAAGCGCTGGGAGACGAGCTGGAGGCCGTGGTCGGTACGACCGTTTACGTGGAGCTCCGCCGCCGGCTCACCTAAGCGGGCCTCGCCATGCGAAGTTCGGATCGGCCGCGTGCCCCTGAGGAACGGTCGCCGCCCATGAACGCGATCGATCGTTCGAGGAACGCGCAAGCCCGACGTGCGACGAGGTCGACGGGGTCGTCGTCGACTCGCCGGCGCCCGAGCAGCAATGCGTCTTGCAGCGTCTCGGACTCGTGACGGGCCGTGCGCAACACGTCGAAGACCACGGCATACATGTCCTGCTGTTCGAAAGAATCAGCGAGCTGGAAAGCTCGCCCCCACACCGCCTGCGCCTGCATCGGCGGAGCCAAGGAGAGGAGGCGCTCAGCCCGCATGGCCGGCCCCGGTCGGTGCCAGATCGCCATCGGTGCCGACCCGTTGCGACCGGTTTGGGAGCAGGGCGTTTCGGCAGGGCGGGCACAGCCACCATTCCGGAGAAAGCTGAGGATCGACAGTCGGGTCTCCGTCGAAACTCAAGCGGCACCGGCCGCACTGACGGCGGGGCGAACCTGATCGTTCAGCCATGAGGCCTCCTTCTGGACAGGCTCAGAAGAGGCGTCGGGCCTAAACAAGGCGTCCCCACCAAGTCGGGATTCTGCGGCCGATCCTATCAGGCGGTCCCACCGTCCGATCCGGATATGTTCCGGAGAACTTCACAGGTTCGCTTCTGCGTCATCCCCAACAAGGTCGCGATCTCTTCGGCGCTGAGGCCCTCTCCGAACAGGGCTCTGACCTCAGCACCCTGCAGGCGGCCATTGGCCTCGAGCAGAGTGTCGACGTTCTCGGCCGTTATGCCCAGGTTCAAAGTACCTTCGACGCGGCGAAAGATCTCGCGATAGGAGCGCCCGTGGCTGCGAAGGCGTCGGATGGTGCGTGCCCGGCGCGCCGCTACCTGGTTTCGCTGCGTCGCTTCACCTAGAACGACCAGAAGACTGTCAAGAGCTTCCAGTACCTCGTCTGGCTTCGACTCCACCACTGCGCTCCTTGCCGTCGCGGTTGGCTCGGAAT
>DASUXN010000415.1:0-5471 GCA_036377875.1 Acidimicrobiales bacterium | reverse complement strand
GTTGGGGTACCGCTCCCATCAGCATCCTGCGGCTGCTCAACGCCGCCTCTGCCGACCGGTGGCTCGACGAGGTGGGCTTCATGGGGGCCCGGAAGCATTCGGCGGTCCACACCAGCGAGGAGCGCCAAGCGGCGCCCCACGACCACATCCCGCTGACCCGGACGATGGTCGACCGGCTGGCCCCCACCAACGACCGTCTGCGCAGGGTTCTGCTCATGGAGGTCGCCCGCGGGTCGGTGTCACGACGGGTGGCGGCCGAGCTGTACGAGCGCACGCACGACGCCGAGCTCGGCCATCTGCTCCGGTTCTTCTACGACCGCATCGAGTCGGCCGAGCTGGGAGAGGACGAGCTCACCTACGACCTGTCCGTCCCTGACAACGTGACCTACGTCGCCAACGGCTTCGTGAGCCACAACACCATCGGCCTCATGATGGATTGCGACACCACCGGCATCGAGCCCGACCTGGGTCTGTGCAAGACCAAGAAGCTCGTCGGTGGCGGGACGATGTCGATCGTCAACCAGACCGTCCCGCGGGCGTTGCGCCGGCTCGGGTACTCGCCCCAGCAGGTCACCGACATCGTCGCCTACATCGACGAGCACAAGTCGATCGTGGGGGCGCCCCATCTGTCGGCCGAGCACCTCCCCGTCTTCGCCTGCTCGATGGGCGACAACACCATCCACTACCTCGGCCACGTGAAGATGATGGGCGCCGTCCAGCCGTTCATAAGTGGCGCCATATCGAAGTGCGTGGCCGGCGACACGCTGGTTGCGACCACCGACGGGCTCGTCCGCATCGGGTCGCTCTACGACGGCGAGGCGCCCGACACCTTCCGGCACGAGGTCCGGGAGGTGGCGTCCCTGGGCGGAGAGGCGAAGACCGACGCCTTCTACTACGGCGGCGTGAAGCCGGTGTGGGAGGTCGTGCTCCGCTCGGGTCACCGGCTCGTCGGCACGCCCAACCACCGAGTCCTCATGGCCACCGGTGCCGGGCTCGACTGGCGCCGCCTCGACGAGATCGAGCTCGGCGAGTACGTCGCCACCCAGCACGGGACCGAACTGTGGTCCGTCCTGCCCGCCCGCTTCGACGACTTCGCTCCGTCGCCGGCCTACGGCCCGCAGAAGACGGTGACCATCCCTCACGAGATGTCGGCGGAGCTGGCTTTCCTCCTCGGGGCGTACGCCGCCGAGGGGCACACCATCCGGTCGACGTGGACGGTCGTGGTCACCAATGCCGACGAGGGGGTGCTCGAGCGGGTGGCCGCGGCATGGCAGGAGGTGTTCGGGTTGCGGCCGCGCATCGTTCGCCAGCCGGGCAGGTGCCCGGGCGTAGTCTTGTCGTCCAAGACGGTCGTCGAGTTCCTCGACTACCTCGGGTCGGGCTCACGGGCGTCGAACAAGCGCATCCCTGATGCCGTGCTCCGCTCGCCTCGGGAGATGGTCCTGGCCTTCCTCCAGGGTCTATCGCTCGACGCGTACACGACGGTGGCGACAGCGCCCAAGTGGGGCATCTGCCTGGATTCCTCTGCCCTGCTGGACGACCTCCAGGCCGTCCTGACCAACCTGGGCGTCCTGCACAGCCGTGTCGGCAAGCGCAACCGCACCAACGGCAAGACCTACGACGAGGTCTACGCCACCGGCGAGCAGGCCCAGAAGCTCGTCGACCTCGTGCCCTTCCTGGAGGCCGACAAGGCCGAGCGTGCGCAGGCCCTGCTCGACAAGGTCTTCGCCGCCCGGAGCACGGCCGACGTCGTTCCGGGCATCGCCCCGGCCGATCTCTACCGGTTGATCCCGGAGGGCAGGGGCCTGCGCTCGGAGTTCAACTACCTGTGCGACCCGCGCACGGTTCACGTCACCCGTAGATCGCTCGAGCGGGTGGCGGCGGTGGCGGGCGTCGTGCTGCCGCCGTGGCTACGGTCGGTGCTCGACGACGACCTGCACTTCAGCCCGGTGGAGCGCGCCCGCTTCGCCGGCGAGCGTGACGTGTTCGACCTGTCGGTCCCGACCACCCACGCCTTCGTGGGCAACGGGATCGTCAACCACAACACCATCAACATGCCCGAGCACGTGACGGTGGAGGAGGTCGAGCAGCTCCACATCGACGCCTGGCGGCTCGGGATCAAGGCGGTGGCGATCTACCGCGACAACTGCAAGGTCGCCCAACCCCTGTCGACCACGAAGAGGGTCGGGGCGGTTGCTGCCGCCCTCGCCGCCCCGGCCGAGCAGCTCGTGAGCCAGGTCGTTGTGCGGGAGCCGGTGCGGGAGAAGCTTCCTCGCCGGCGGAGCTCGAAGACGTTCTCGTTCCGGGTGGCTGACTGCCACGGCTACGTGACCGTGGGCGAGTACGACGACGGGCGGCCGGGCGAGATCTTCCTGAGAGTCGCCAAGCAGGGCTCCACCCTGGCCGGGATCATGGACGCCTTCGCCATCTCCGTGAGCCACGGGCTTCAGTACGGCGTGCCGCTCAAGGCGTTCATCGACATGTACACCAACATGCGCTTCGAGCCCGCGGGAATGACCGACGATCCCGACATCCGCTTCGCCAGCTCTCTCGTCGACTACATCTTCCGCCGCCTGGCGGTGGAGTACCTGCCGGTCGAGGAGCGGGCCGAGCTCGGCATCCTCACCGTGGGCGAGCGGATGCAGCCCACGCTGCCCGGGGTGGAGGAGTCGGCCACGCCGTCGACGACCGGCTCGGACATCCTCCCCGACCCCGCACCGGCTGCCGCCCTGGCCCCACCCGCACCTGCGCCGGCCGTCGCCGCCCCACCGCAGCCCGCCGTATCCGACGCGCCGTACTGCTACCAGTGCGGCATGGTCATGCAGCGGGCCGGCGCCTGCTTCGTCTGCTCGAGCTGCGGCACCACCAGCGGGTGTTCGTAACCCGCATGCTCAAAGGCGCGGCACGCCGGTAGCGTTGAGGCCATGGCGAACGAACGGGCAGGGTGGCGTCAGGGTGAGGTGCTTGCCTTCACGGAGCGGGACGGGCCAGGGCGGCCTCCGGGGGGCCCGTCGGGTCGGTCGGTGGCCATCCTCGCCGGCGTGCTCGGAGTCACGTTCCTCGGCCTGGTGTCGAGCGACACGCTGTGCCCCGACCACCGGGCGTGGGTCCAGGGGCTGGCGGGCGGCGCCTTCCTGGCCATCTGCGCCGCCTTCGTCGGCCTCCTACGGGGGTGGGCCGGCGGTCCGCTGCTCACCCTGCTCGCCAGCGGGGCGGGCGTGGCCATCGGCTTCATCGACGCCGTCCACTCGCCGACGCGAGGTCAGCTGGTGGCACTCGGCTTCGCCGTCGCCACCGTCCTCGCCGCGGGGATGACCTGGCGGGCCCACCGTCTGGGCCGCTGGGACGCGACGGCCGCCGCCGCCTCTACGGCCGGGGACGAGCCGCCCGCGGCCGCAGTCGCGCCGGCCGAGCGCGCCACCGAGGAGGCGTCGAACCGGACGTGACCGGGGCGGACCGCCCTGACGCGGTCCGCCGGTGGGTCCGGAACCCGCTGTGGTGGGGGCTGGCTGCCCTCGCCTTCGCCGGCGCGCTGTTCGTCGCCGACGTCGTCGAGGCCCAGCGCAGGGACCGGAGGTTCGACCGCGGCCTACGCGTGACCGGCACCATCACGGCGGGCTGGGCTAGCGGCCAGGACGTGGAGGTCGTCTACCGCCACCCCCAGACGGGTGAGGAGGTCAGCGCCACGACCGTCGTCTGGAACGCCGACCGGCTGCCCGACTCCGCTGGTCCCATCCCCCTGGAGGTTTCGAGGAGCGATCCGACGGACGTGGTGTTGGCCGGCGATCGCGTTCCCGCCACTGCCAACCTCCTCGAGTACCTCCCGTGGACGCTCCTACCGATGGTGATCTGGGCCGTGCGGGTGCGGACCGTTCGCGCCACCGAGGCGCTGATGGCATCGTCGGCGGTGAGGTACGCCATGCTGGCCGCCGCGTCACCGCCTGGTCGGTGGGGCCTGCGCTGGCGCCTCCACCTCTATCCCGCCGACGCGGGGGCCGGAACTCCACCCGTCTGCACCATCCCGCTGGTCGACCGCGCCTCCCGGGGTGCGACGTTCCCGGTCGAGGTCAAGGGCTCGCCCCGGCCCTTCGGCCGGGTCGTGGCCCGTCGCCAGGACGACGGCACCGAGCTGTGGCCTTCGGGCCGGGCCCTTCGCACCGTCGGCTCGGCGCCCACCGCGTCTTCCACCACCGCCGCAACGGCGGCGGGCCCACCCGCGCCATCGGCACGCGGCCGCTGGCTGATAGTCGCCGGCGCGGTCGTGTTCGTGGCCGGTATCGCCCTAGCCGGCATCGGCACCTACGCCGGAGACGTGCGCGGCCGGCAGCGTCTCGTTGCTGCCACGGCCACCGCCAGCCGGCCCGCCGAGGACGGCCGAGTCGACGTTTCCGTCACCTACGAATGGGCGGGCGAGACGCTCTCGGGCACCGTCACCCAGGGAAAGGCTCCGGATGACGGCGCGGCACTGACGGTGCGAGTGGACCCGCAGTCCCCGACCCGGGTGTGGTCGACCACCCAGGAGCGGCCTCCCGGCACCACGGAGGGAACGCTGGCCGGTTTTGGCATCTTCGCCGGGCTGGCGCTGGTGGTGGCGGGAGGGATCCTGCGCCACAACCCGGGCGGTTGACAGGATCGGCTACCGGCAGTCCACGCAGAGATCCGACCCGGCCACGAACTGGGCGACGGCCTTCTGCATGCGGCAGCTGGGGCACAGGCGCGTGGCCGGCGCGGCCGCCGCCTTGGTCGGGGCCGCCGCGGCCGTACGGGCCCGAGTGCGGGGTGCGGCCGCCCGGGAGGGCGACGAGGCGGCGCCGGCCGGCTTCGGCGGCGGAGGCGGAGGAGCGGCGGGGACCTCGAAGGGTGGCTCCTCGAGCATCATCCCCACGTCCAGGAACACCTCGACCACCTCGTCGGGCACCTCGCCGTACCAGTTGCCGGTCTCGAGCCGGGTCGGTAGGCGTCCTTCGGTGCGGACGTAGTCGTTGACCCGAGACGCCCCGGTCAGGCGGTAGCCGACCACCCAGCGCTTGCCGGGCGTCCAGCGGGCCACATACAGGTCGGGGCGGCGCCACACCCCGGCGGCCACGCCGTTGCGCCCCCGGGCGGCGGCGGCGACCGGCGAGGCGGCCTGGGCGATGCCCAGCGCCCGCAGGACGGCGAACCCGGGGTCGCCGTTGACAGGGTCGAGGAGCCGGAGGACGCGGTCCTCCACCTCGACCAGGGTCCCGTGATGCTCACGGATTGCTTCGGCTGCGTCGGCGAGAGGTCCGTCCATCGGCCCATGTTGCCGCGGCTACCCCCTGGTTAGGCAAAGTCGATCTGGGGCAGGATCATCCGGATGCCCGGAGCCACGCCTGTTTTCCGCCCGCGTCCGCTCCCCCCGCGCCTCCCTACACCCCTCGAGCCCGACCCCACGCTGCGTGACCGCTTCCGGGCGGAGGTGCGCCGCCATCCCGGCCGCTTGGCCGTGG
>DASUXN010000414.1:0-14214 GCA_036377875.1 Acidimicrobiales bacterium | reverse complement strand
GAAGCGCTGCCCAAGATCCTGCCGGGCTGCGACAAGGACGTGGCCGACGTGGTCCTCCGCTCGTTCAAGAAGCGGGGCATCGACGTCCGCACGGGCGTCGAGCTCGAGGGCCACGAGCCGTCCGGCGACCAGACGACGGTCAAGCTCGGCGACGGCTCCACCGTCACCGTGGACGCCATCGTCATCTCCGTCGGTCGCCGCCCGCTGTCGGAGAGCCTCGATCTCGACGGCACGGGCGTGGAGGTGGACGAGAAGGGCTTCGTGAAGGTCGACGACCACCTGCGCACCGGCGTCGAGGGCGTCTACGCCCTGGGCGACCTGGTCAACACCCCGCAGCTGGCCCATGTGGGATTCGCCGAGGCCATCGTCGCCATCAAGGACATCCTGGGCGAGCCGGCCCTTGCCGTCGACCACTCGAAGGTGCCGTGGTGCATCTACTGCTTCCCCGAGGTGGCGTTCGCGGGGCTCTCGGAACAGGCCGCCCGGGACGCCGGGCTCGACGTCGTCGTGTCCAAGCACCGCTTCAACTCCAACAGCCGGGCCATGATCGTGGGCGAGGCCGAGGGCCTGGTGAAGGTCATCGCCGAGAAGGGGCCGGACGGCAAGGCGGGGCGCCTGCTGGGCGTGCACATGGTGGGCCCGTGGGTGACCGAGCAGCTGGCCGAGGGCTACCTCGCCGTCAACTGGGAGGCCACGCCCGACGAGGTCAGCGCCTTCATCCATCCCCACCCCACGCTGTCCGAGACGTTCGGCGAGACCGTTCTTTCGCTCACCGGAAGGGGACTTCACGGCTGATGCCTGACATCACCATGCCGCAGCTCGGCGAGACCGTCACCGAGGGCACGATCACCAAGTGGTTCAAGAAGGTCGGCGAGCAGGTCAAGGAAGACGAGCCGCTGTTCGAGGTGTCCACCGACAAGGTCGACTCCGAGGTGCCCTCCTCGGCGTCGGGCGTGGTGTCCGAGATCCTCGTGCAGGAGGGTGAGACGGTCGACGTGGGGGCGAAGCTGGCCGTCATCGAGGCGGGCGACGGCAGCGCCAAGGCCGCGCCTGCGCCCGAGCAGAAGGAAGCGCCCAAGGACGATGAGCCGGCGGAGGCGGACAAGGCGGAAGTCCCGTCCGCCGAGGAGCAGGCCGAGCCCGTGCCCGAGGACAGCGACGTGCGCCCGCCCTCGGCCGAGGCGGAGGCGGCCACGGCCGAGGAACGACCGCCCCCGCCCGAGAGCAAGCCCGAGCCGGAGGCCAAGCCCGCCCGGGCCTCGGGCGCGGCGTCGGGCCGGCTCCTGTCCCCCGTCGTGCGCCGCCTGATCAACGAGAACGAACTCGACCCCGAAGAGATCTCGGGCACGGGCCAGGACGGGCGCATCACCCGGGCCGACGTGCTCGCCTACCTCGACCGCAACGGCGGCACGGCGAGGGCGGGCCAGAAGACGGCCGAGCCGGCCGCACCGGCCCGGGCCGAGGCCCCCGCCGCCAAGGCCGCGCCCGCTGCGCCCGCCGCCAAGGAAGCGCCCGCCGCTCCCGCCGCCAAGGCCGTGCCCAAGCCGGTGCCCAAGTCGGGCGCCGACGACGAGGTCATCCCCTTCTCCAACATCCGCCGCCGCACGGCCGAGCACATGATCCGCTCGCAGGCCACGTCGGCCCACGTGCTGGTCGCCACCGAGGTCGACTACGCGGGCGTGGACAAGGTGCGGAAGGCCGCCAAGGACGAGTTCAAGGCCAACGAGGGGTTCTCCCTCACCTACCTGCCCTTCATCAGCCGGGCCGTCATCGACGCCATCGCCGACTTCCCCCACGTCAACGCCTCGGTCGGAAACGACGAGCTCATCGTCCACCGCCGCATCCACCTCGGCTTCGCCGTGGACATCAACTTCGAGGGCCTGATCGTGCCCGTCATCCACGACGCCGACGGGATGCGGCTGCGGGCCCTCGCCCGGTCGTTCTCCGAGCTGGCCCGCAAAGCGCGCTCGCGCGAGCTGACCGCCGACGACATCTCGGGGGGCACGTTCACCATCACCAATCCGGGCCCGTTCGGCACCTTCCTGACCTATGCGGTGATCAACCAGCCCCAGGTCGCCATCCTGTCGACCGACGGCATCCGCAAGAAGCCAGTGGCGGTGGAACTGCCCGACGGGACCGACGCCGTCGTCGTCCATCCCGTGGGCATGCTCGGCCTGTCCTTCGATCACCGGGCCTTCGACGGGGCTTACGCCTCCGCCTTTATCGCCCGGGTCAAGGAGATCCTGGAGACGCGGGACTGGGCGCAGGAGCTGTAGGGGTGACCCTGCGGGCGCGCTGGTTGGGGCGGGTCCGCTTCGACGACGCCTTCGCCCTCCAGCGCTCGCTGTTCCTCTCCGGACGCGACCCGTACCTGCTGCTGCTCGAGCATCCGCACGTGTTCACGCTGGGGCTGCGGGGCCAGATGGAGCACGTGCTCGTCGACCCCGCCTCGGTGGGCGCCCAACTGGTCCGCACCAACCGGGGCGGCGACGTCACCTATCACGGTCCCGGCCAACTGGTCGGGTACCCGATCCTGACCTGGCCGGACGGTCCCGACGCCACGCCCAGCTACGTCCGCTCGGTCGAGCAGGTGGTGATCGACGCCTGCGCCGATCTCGGCCTGCCCGGCCTCGGCCGGCTCGACGGCTACCCGGGCGTATGGGTCGACCCCGACGGGCCGTCGCCCCGCAAGGTCGCGGCCGTGGGCGTACGCCGCACCCGGGGCCGCACCATGCACGGGTTCGCCCTGAACGTCGACCCCGACCTGGCCTGGTTCGACCGCATCGTCCCGTGCGGGATCCCCGACAAGACGGTCACGTCCCTGGCCGCCGAAGGGCTGGACGTGCCCATGCGGACCGTCGTAGATGCGGTGGTGGCCCGGGCGACCGAGCGTTGGGGCGCAGGACGGGTGGAGCGGGCCGACGTTGCGTGGCGGGAGGGCGGTGCCGGCCGTTTCCGTGAAGCGGGGTTGGGCGAGGGGCTGACGATCGGCGAGCGCAAGCCGGCGTGGCTGCGGGTCCAGGCCGACATGGGGCCCGGCTACCGGGAGCTCAAGAAGACCATGCGGTCGCTCGACCTCGTCACGGTGTGCGAGGAGGCCGGCTGTCCCAACATCTTCGAGTGCTGGAACGACGGCACGGCGACGTTCATGATCAACGGCGACCGCTGCACCCGCTCGTGCGGCTTCTGCCTGGTCGACACCCGCAAGCCCGGCCGGCCCGATCCGGCCGAGCCCGAGCACGTGGCCGAGGCGGTGGCGCGCATGGGCCTGGCCCACGCGGTGATCACCGCGGTGGCCCGTGACGACCTGGCCGACGGCGGGGCGGCGCAGTTCGCGGCCACTGTGGAGGCGGTGCGCCGGCGGTGCCCGGACACGGCCATCGAGGTGCTGGTGCCGGACTGCAAGGGCGACCCCGAGGCGCTGGCCGCCCTGTTCGCCGCTCGTCCCGACGTGCTCAACCACAACCTGGAGACGGTGGCCCGCTTGCAGCGGGCGGTGCGGCCCCAGGCCTCGTACGCCCGGAGCCTGGCCGTGCTGGGCCTGGCCAAGGCGGCGGGGCTGGTCACCAAGTCGGGCCTGATCGTGGGCATGGGCGAGACGGTCGACGAGGTGCTCGCCGCCATGGCCGACCTGCGCAACGTGGGCGTGGACATCCTCACGGTCGGGCAGTACCTGCGGCCCACCGCCGCCCACCTCCCCGTCGACCGCTGGTGGCGGCCCGACGAGTTCGACCGTCTCCGCCAGGCGGGCATGGCCATGGGCTTCGCCCACGTGGAGGCGTCTCCCCTCACCCGTTCCAGCTACCACGCCCGCCAGGCCACGGAGGCGGCAACCGGCGCGGCGAAGGCGCGGCAGCCCGGCTGAGGCCCGCGCTGACCTCGCCAGTGGTGCTTTTTGGAGGACCGAACCGGTTCGACCTCGCGCTTCTCCGGCGGCCTGACCACGCCTGACGTGGTTTCGGCGCCGAAAGTGGTTTCGACGCCGGAAAGCGGCGCCGAGCACCCGCCGTTACGACCCAAGTCGGCGGGCTTGCCCGGGGGGCGAGCGGCGAGTGGCGAGCGAGCGGCGAGGGAGGGCGGCGGCGGCCTCCCCTCTGGCCGGTAAGGCGCGGTGCCTCCGCTGGTTCGATTCGCGACATCCCGCCCGGCCGCTTGGGAACGGCGAGCAACCGGAGTGGGAGCGGAGTCCTACCGCCCCCAGCGCCGAGCCGCCAGCTCCCTGACCGCCGGCGCCGACTCGGCGTGGAGGGCGGCTTCGGCCACCGCCCGGGCCTCTTCTACCGCCGCCGCCCGCACCGCCTGCTTCACCGTAGGAACGGCGTTGGGGCGGACGGAGAGGCTGCCCACGCCCAGGCCCAGGAGGAGCGGGACAGCCAGGGGATCGGAGGCCAGCTCGCCCACCACACAGACCGCTCGTCCGTGGCGGTCGGCCGCCGCCGTCACGGAGCGGACCAGGCGGAGCACGGCGGGGTGCATGCCGTCGGCCAGGGCCGCCACGGCGGCGTTGGCCCGGTCCACCGCCAGCGTGTACTGGGTGAGGTCGTTGGTCCCGACCGCGAGGAAGTCGACGCCCGGCGCGAACACCTCGGCCGTCAGGGCGGTGGCGGGAACCTCGACGGTGATCCCCACGTGGAGGCTGGCGCGGGGCGCCCTTCTCGCAGCCGACGTGAGGCACGCACGCGCCCGGCGCAGCTCGTCGACGGTCGTGACCATCGGGAACATCACGCCCAGCGGGCGATCGGAGGCGAGCCGGGCGATCGCTCGCAGCTGCGTCTCCAGCAGGTCGGGCCGGCCGAGGGTCAGGCGGATGCCGCGGTTGCCCAGGGCGGGGTTGGGCTCGGCCGGGCCGTCCCAGACGGGGACATCGGCGCCGAGGTCGAGCGTGCGCACCACGAGGGGCCGGTCGCCCAGGGCGTCGGCCACCGCCCGGTAGGCGAGGTACTGCTCCTCCTCGTCGGGCGGCTGCGACCGGCCGAGGAACACGAACTCGGTCCGCAGCATCCCGACGCCGTCGGCGCCCTCTCCGACCGCCAGCCGGGTGTCCGCCGGGCTTCCCACGTTGGTGAGCACCTCGACCCGATGCCCATCGAGAGTGGTGGCCGGATCCCCGGCCAGGGCGCGGGCCTCGTCCTGCCCCCGTCTGGTGTCGCGCGCTCGGGCCCGGGCCGCCTCCAGCTCTCCCGGAGAGGGTGCGACCCGCACCGTTCCTGCGTCGCCGTCGACGAGGACGACCGTCCCGGGCGGTAGCCCGAGCAGTTCGCCCCCCAGACCGCTCACGGCGGGTATCCCGGATGTCCGCAGCAGGATCGAGGCATGCGACAGCGGGGCGCCCCCGGCAGTGACGACGGCCGTCACCGCCGCCGGGTCCAACGCCTGCGCCTCGGCCGGAGTGAGGTCGCCGGCCACCACCACGCCGGCGCCGATGCCGCCGAAGCCCACGCCGGACGACGTCGGCACGCCCCGAAGAACGGTCACGGCCAGAGCCGATCGGACGTCCACCCGTCGTCAGTGCGCACCCAGCGGACGCGGTCGTGGAGGCGGTCGGGGCGGCCCTGCCACAACTCGATCTGGCGGGGCTCGATCCGGTAGCCGCCCCAGTACGGCGGCCGGGGAACTTCGGCCCCCTCGAACCGCTGCCTGACCTCCTCGTAGCGCTCCTCCAGGTCGCGGCGGTCGGTAAGGACCTCGCTCTGGTTGGACGCCCACGCCCCCAGCTGGTGTCCGCGGGGGCGCCGGGCGAAGTAGGCGTCGGACTCCCCCGGCGCGACCATCGTCACCCGGCCCTCGGCCCGGATCTGGCGCTCCAGCTGGGCCCAGTGCATGACCAGGGCCGCATTCGGATTGGCGGCCAGCTCCCGCCCCTTCCGGCTGCGTCGGTCGGTGTAGAACACGAAGCCCCGTTCGTCGAGGGCCCGCAGCAGCACGGCGCGGACTGACGGCAGGCCGTCGGGCGCGGCGGTGGCCACCATGACGGTGTCGTACCCGAGTATCTCGGCGGCGCGAGCCTCCTCGATCCACGCCGCCACCGTCGCCAGGGGGCCGGTTCCCGGCCCGGTCAGGTGCAGGGCCCGCCGGGGGTCATCACGGAGCCGGGACGTATCCCCAGCACCGCCAACCCCCCCTGGGGCACCTCCAGGGCGTACCGGTAGGGCCCCGCAGGGTCGTAGTTCGGGCAGCTGTCCTTGCCGACGCACGGCTCCATGTCGGCGGCCGACACGAACCGCCCACTCGCGTCGAACCAGGCGATGGACAGCGGGAGGGGCGTGTCCTTCATCCAGAAGCCGCCGCTCGAGTCGGAGTCCCAGACGAACAGCATCCCGTCGAAGCCACCCAGGTCGGTGCGGTTCATCAGGCCCCGGCTGCGCTGCAGGAGCGACTCTGCCAACAACGCACACCGCTCGGCGGCGGGCATGGTCGAGATGCGGTAGGAGATGGTGCCGAAGCCCTCTACCGGCTGCCGGGGGGCCTTGCCGGGGAAGGGGAACGGGAAGGCGGTCGTGCTGGGTGCCTGTGCCTGCGGTTCGGGGTCGGAGGCGTCGGTCGTCCCACATGCGCTGGCCAACACGAGGAAGGCCACGGCCGCCGCCATCCGCACGATGCGATTCGCGCTCATCCACCGTTCACCATACGCTCGGCGCATGCCCGCCCCGGTCGCGCCGCGGATCGACCGTGTGCGGTCGAGGATGGACGACCTGGGCGTCGACGTGCTGCTGCTGTCGCTGGGCGCCGACCTCCCGTGGCTCACCGGCTACGAGGCCATGCCCCTGGAACGGCTGACCATGCTCGTCCTTCCGGCCGAGGGCGACGCCACCCTCGTCGTGCCTGAGCTGGAGGCGCCCCGGGTGGAGGTGCGACCCGACGTCTTCGCCGTCCGGCCCTGGGCCGAGACCGAGGAGCCGCTCGCCATCGTCGCCTCTCTCGTCGGACGGCGGCGGAACCTCGCCATCTCGGACCGCACGTGGGCCACCTTCGTGCTCGCCCTCCAGTCGGCCCTGCCCGGCGCGGCGTGGCAGCCGGCCTCGACGGTGACCAGCCCCCTGCGGGCGGTCAAGGACGCCGAGGAGGTCGAGGCGTTGCGCCGGGCGGCGGAGGCGGCCGACCGGGTGGCGGCCCAGCTGCTGGCAGGGGACGTCCCGCTGATCGGTCGCACCGAGGCCGAGGTGTCCCAGGACCTGGGCCGCCGACTCCTGGCCGAGGGCCACCAGCGGGTCAACTTCGCCATCGTCGGCTCGGGACCGAACTCGGCCAGCCCCCATCACGAGCCGGGCGGGCGGCGGATCGGCGCGGGTGAGGCCGTGGTATGCGACTTCGGCGGCAGCCTCGACGGCTACTGCTCCGACATCACCCGCACGGTCTTCACCGGTGAGCCCCCGGACGGGTTCGTCGAGGTCTACGGCGTCGTCCAGGCCGCCCAACGGGCCGGGGTGGAGGCGGCTCGGGCGCACACGGCGGCCGAGGCCGTCGACCGGGCCGCACGCGGCGTGATCACCGAGGCGGGGTACGGCGAGAGGTTTCTCCACCGCACCGGCCACGGGATCGGCATGGAGGAGCACGAGGACCCGTACCTGGTGGAGGGCAACGGCGCGCCGCTGGAGGAGGGCAACGCCTTCTCGGTGGAGCCGGGGATCTACCTGCCGGGCCGCTTCGGCGTCCGCATCGAGGACATCGTGGTGGTGGGGCGCTCAGGGCCGGACGCGCTCAACCGGGCCGACCACGACCTGGCCGTGGTGGAGGCCTGAGCCGCTCAGACGAGGGTGTCGCCGCCCGGGTCAGGTTCGCCCCGGCGGCCCCTGCGCTCCCTGCGGCCTTCCGGCCCGGGCGTGGGGAGCTCGTCGGTAACGGGACGGTCCCGAAGGGACTCCCGCCACGCGAGCGTCACGAAATCGACGTGGGTCAGCTGCTTGCGAAATCGGCGCACCTCGAGACGGCGGCGCAGGCGCGGGGTGGCCCACATGACCCCCGCCAATCCCAGACCAAAACCAAGTATCCCGAACGCGAGTACGTAGGACGTCAACGGCTCGCCTTTCCCTGACCGTGCCTTCTGACCACTCATGTCGGCCGGTGGGGCCCCTGGCTTGAGCCACCGAAGTCGACGTTGAGGCTCTTTCCCTTCCGCCCCGGCTCCTAACCTCTCGCCCGGGGCGTGCGACACTCGGCAATGTGATCCGCCTGGACGCCGCCACCGTGCTCCTTCAGTGGGCGACGGGCGGGCTGTTCTTCCTGTGGGTGACGACCCGCCGGCGCGAGGTCGGGATCGGCTACGGCTGGCTGCTGCGGGGTGTGTACGGCGGCCTGGCGGCGGTGTCGGTGCTGGCGGGACGGATGCTCGAGCCATCCCTCGTGCGGGACGGGTGCGCGCTGGTGATGACGGCCGCCACCTTCGCCGCCCTCGCTGTGTCGGTCGTCCGCCGCAAGGCGGGAGTAGCAGGTGAACGGGCCCGGAAGCAGCGGCGGTCGGAGCGGGTCCGGGCCATGGTCGGCGAGCGGGGCCCGGGGACGAAGGAGTCCAAGGCGGCGAAGCCGACGGACGCCGGGCGGAACGCTCTCGAGTTCCCGCCTGTCCTCGACGTCCTCGCCCCCGTCGTGGGCGTGGTCGGCCTCGTGGCCGCCGGCATCGACGCGGGCGGGCCCGACGTCCTCGCCGTCGTGCGCACCGTCGTAGGCGCCGCCTTCCTGGGTGCGGTCTCCGACGCCATGCTGCTCGGGCACTGGTACCTCGTGCAGCCCGGACTGGGACGGGCTCCGCTGCTCGACCTGGTGCGGTGGCTGACCGTCGTGTGGCCCCTCGAGATCGCCGCACTGTTGTGGCCTACGGGGATGCTGTCGGTAATTCGCGGGGACATCGACGACGGTTGGAACGGCGTGCTGGGCTGGATGTGGGTGGCGTGCGCCATCACGACGCTCGTCCTGTGCCTCGTCACCAAGGCCGCCCTCAAGGAACGGGCCTACGCCGCCGTCATGGCCGCGACCGGACTGCTGTATCTCGCCATCCTCACCGCCTTCGGCACCGACCTCGTGGCCCGCGCCGTCCTGTCGGGGTGAGCCCGGGGGAGGCTCTCGCCATCCTCGCCGCCGGGCTGGCGGCGGGCACGATCAACACCATCGTCGGCTCGGGCTCGCTGATCACGTTCCCCACCCTGCTGGCGGTGGGCTACGCGCCGGTCGTGGCCAACGTCTCCAACACCATCGGGCTCGTCACCGGCTCGATCAGCGGCGCCGTCGGCTACCGCCACGAGCTGGTGGGCCAGGCCGGACGGGTACGGGCCCTGGCCATCGCCGCGGTGGCGGGCGGGCTGACGGGCGGCGTGCTTCTCCTGGTCCTTCCCGGGTCGGTGTTCCGAGGCGTCGTGCCCGTGCTCATCCTGCTGGCGTGCGTGCTCGTGGCCATCCAGCCCCGGTTGGCGAGGCGGGCCGCCGAACGTCCCCGCCGGGCCCACGGCGGGCCCTGGCTCCTGCTCACCATCTTCACCACCGGCATCTACGGCGGCTACTTCGGCGCCGCCCAGGGCGTCCTGTTCATCGCCCTCCTCGGCATCTTCCTGGACGACTCGCTCCAGCGGCTCAACGGGCTCAAGAACGTGCTGGCCGCCTTCGTCAACGGCGTGGCCGCCCTCCTGTTCATCGTCGCCGCCGACGTGGCATGGGAAGCGGCCGGGCTACTGGCTGCAGGAGCGGTGGTCGGCGGCCAGGTGGGCGCCAAGGTCGGCCGCCGCATCCCCGCCCCTTGGCTCCGGGCGGTGATCGTCGTGGTGGGGACGATCGTCGCCGTGAAGCTGCTGATCGATCAATAGATCCGGACCAGACGGAGGACGTCGGTGGCGGGTTCGGGGTCGACGGGGTTGCCGACGAGCACGGCTACCACGTCGTTGGTGCGGGCCACGCCCAGCTCGACCGCCGCCTCGACCGCGAACCAGACGATCTCGTCGGTGGACTTCTGCGGCTTCACGACCAGGGGCGTGATGCCCCAGGCGACCGACAGTTGGCGGGCGGTGCGGGCGTAGGGCGTGGCGGCCAGCAGGGGGATCTTGGGGCGGAACCGGGAGATGGCCCGGGCGGTGGCGCCGCTGTTGGTGCAGGCGATGATGGCGGCGGCCTGGGCGTCGGTGGCGGCGCGCCACGCCGCGGCCGAGATGGCGGCGGTGATGCGCACGGGGGCCGGGGCACCCCGAGTCTCGGCCACCTTCTGGCTCTCCAGGTTGCGCCCCCACCTCTCGTAATCGAACTCCCGCTCCGCCCGCTTGGCGATACGAGCCATGGTCCGCACCGCGTTGACCGGGTCCTTCCCGATGGCGGTCTCACCCGAGAGCATTAGGGCGCTGGAGCCGTCGAAGACGGCGTTGGCCACGTCGCTGACCTCGGCCCGGGTCGGGACCGGGGCCTGGATCATGGTCTCCAGCATCTGGGTGGCGGTGATGACGGGGCGGGCGTAGGCGACGCCGGTACGGATGATCTGCTTCTGGTAGTGGGGGACGTCCTCGGGGGCGCAGCGGATGCCGAGGTCGCCCCGGGCCACCATCACCCCGTCGGAGGCGGAGATGACCTCCTCCACCGCGTCCACCGCCTCCTGGGTCTCGATCTTGGCCACGATCATGGGACCGTCGGGGCCGGCCGCGGCCCGGGCTCGCTCGACGTCGGCGGCCGAGCGCACGAAGGAGATGGCCACCGCGTCGGTGCCCGCCGCGCACACCGCGTCGAGCATGCGCAGGTCGGCGGCCGTCGGGGTGCGGATGCTCGAGCGGGCGGCGGGCACGGTCACGCCGGGCCGACCCCGAACCCGCCCGCCGGTGGTGATCAGGGCTACGGCACGGTCGCCGTGGACGGCTTCGACGTGCAGGGCGATGCCGCCGTCGCCGATCGCCACCCGGTCACCGGCACCGATCTGGGCCAGGAGGTCGGGGTCGTCGACGGCGATGCGGCGCCAGTCGCTGCCCGACTGCCCGTTGGCCACGACCAGCTCGATCTCGTCGCCCTCGTTCAGGTATACGCCCTTTTCGGGGAAGGCGGCGGCCCGTACCTTGGGACCGGGCAGGTCGGCCAGGATCCCGACCGTCCGGCCCTCGTCCTCGGCCGCCTTGCGCACCCTCCGGATGCGGTCGATGGTCTCGTCGACGGGACCGTGGGCCAGCGACAGCCGGGCCATGTCCATCCCCGCGGCGATCATGCGCCGCAGGGTGGCGGGGTCCTCGGAGGCAGGGCCGATGGTGGCCACGATCTTGGTTCGGCGTTCCACTGGGCACCATTGTGCGGCGTACCGGTGGCGCGACCGCAATCCGGGTCTTATCGTCGCCGCCATCGCTCGCAGTTACGTCGCCGCCGCCGAGGGGAAGATCGGCGAGCGCGTGCTCGCCGCAGGCCGTTTTCGGCGCAGTCGGCCCGAGACGGGCGGCCGAAAGGACTGGATCTCGGTGACCATGCGGGTGCTGTCGGTGGCCATGGCCGGGCGGGACAGCGACGTGCCCCGGCGGGTCGTCGTAGCCGTGTGCCCCGAGCGGGTCTACCTGCTCCGCTCCCGGCCGGTCGGCGTCGGTGCGCCGGTGGCTTCCTGGGGGCGGGCCCAGATGCGTACGTCGGTCGACCGGTCGGGCCGCCGCTGCCGCATGTGGATGCAGCCGCCGGGCGACCGACCGGGGTTCGAGCTGCGGCCGTCGGGCGATCCCGCCGACGCCGTCGTGGACGCCCTCGCCCTCCGTTAGTGGGCGCCCTCGACCTGGTCGGGACGTGGGACGCGCCGGAGGCCGCCGTCGCGGTCGTGGCCCCGGGGCACGCAGGCGTGGTGGCCGCCGTCGGCGATCGGGCCCAGCGCAGCCGCTGGGCGTCGGTCACCAAGCTGGTCACCGCCCTGGCCGCCCTGGTGGCGGTGGAGGAGGGGACGTTGGGGTTGGACGACCCGGCCGGCCCCCCAGGGTCCACGGCCCGCCATCTCCTGGCCCACGCTTCGGGCCTGGCCTTCGACGAGGACAAGGTGCTGGCCCAGCCGGGCGAGCGGCGCATCTACTCGAACACCGGGTTCGAGACGCTGGGCCGTGAGCTGTCCGACCGGGCCGGCATGCCGCTCGTGCGCTACCTGACCGAGGCGGTGCTCGAGCCGCTGGGCATGGCCGAGACGCGCCTGGAGGAGGGTGGCACGCCCGCGGCCGGCCTCGTCGGCCCGCTGGAGGACATGATCCGCCTCGCCTCCGAGCTGCTGGAGCCCACGCTGGTGTCGGCCGAGACGTTCCGCCTGGCCACCCGTGAGGTGAGCTTTCCCGGGCTGGAGGGGGTACTGCCGGGCGTGGGCCGCTTCCGGCCCCTGGACTGGGGCCTCGGCTTCGAGCTGCGGAACGGCAAGGACCCCCACTGGACCGGGAAGAGAAACTCCCCCGCCACCTTCGGCCACTTCGGCGGCAGCGGCTCGTTCCTGTGGGTCGACCCGGACGCGAGGCTGGGGTGCGCCGTACTGAGCCGTCGTGAGTTCGACTCGTGGGCGCTGCAGGTCTGGCCCGAGCTGTCCGACGCCGTGGTCGCCGAGTTCGGCGAGGAGTGAGGGCTGCACCACCGGGAAATATGCCTGCCAGCACCCTTTTGTACGAGAGGGAATCTGCCGAGACTCTGTGGTGTAGGACTAATCGGAAAGGAAACGGCGATGAGCGCAGAGCAGCACATGAAGCTGAGGGGACTGGAAGGGCGGACGGTCCACCTTGCGCTGGTCGACGGCTCCCGACTCGACGATGTGGCCCTCGTGTCGGCCCGCAGCCGCACGGTCTGGGTCTTCACCAACGGCGAGGACACGTTCGTGCCCATCTCCGACGTCGTCGACGTCTGGGAGACGGCGGCGTGAGGGCGGCGGCCTAGCCCCTGCTCGCCGGCTACCCCCGGGCCACGAAGTACTTGGCCTTGGGGTGGTGGCAGATCAGGGCCGACGTGGTCTGCTCGGGTTCGAACTGGAAATCCTCGCTGACGGCCACGCCGATCCGGTCGGCGCCCAGCAGCTCGGCGACCTTGGCGTTGTCCTCCAGGTCCGGGCACGCGGGGTAGCCCCAGGAGTAGCGCCCGCCGCGATAGCCCTGGTGGACGAGGATGTCGGTCTTCGACCCGTCCTGGTCGGCGAAGCCCCACTCCTGGCGGATGCGCAGGTGCCAGTACTCGGCCAGCGCCTCGGCCATCTCCACGCCCAGCCCGTGCAGGAGGAGGTACTCCTGGTAGCGGTCCTCCTTGAACAGCTTGGCCGTCGCCTCCGAGACAGCCGAGCCCATGGTGACCACGTGGAAGGCGGCGTAGTCGGCCTCGCCCGAGTCGGCGGGCCGGAAGAAGTCGGCGATGCAGCGGAAGGGGTGGCGACGCTCGCGGGGGAACGAATAGCGCAGCCACTCGCCCGTGCGTGACTCGTCCTTCCAGATGACGAGGTCGTTGCCCTCACTGTTGGCCGGGTAGTAGCCGTAGACCACCTGGGGCACGAGGATCCCGGCCTGGGTGGCCTTGGCCAGCTCGTCCCGCAGCAGGGGGCGCAGGCGGGCCTTGAAGTCGGCGTCGGGCTCGCCGCCCTCGGGCCGGAACTGCCACTGGTTGCGGAACAGGGCGGTCTCGTTGAGCCAGGCCGCGATCTCGTCGATGGCGATGCCCTTCACCAGCCGGTTGCCGGTGAACGGGGGCACGAAGACCGGGTTGTCGGTCTCGACCTCGGGCGATCGGGGCGGCAGCGCGTCGTCGGCCACGGCGGCGGGACGGGAGGACCCGGTCGAGCGGGCGGCCATGGGCTCCCGGCCGAACGTCGGGTCGTCGGTGCCCGAGCGCTTCAGGGTCATGAGCTTGTCGAGCGTGCGCAGGCCTTCGAAGGCGTCCTTGCCGTAGAAGACGCGGCCTTGGTAGACACCCCGGAGGTCGCTCTCGACGTAACGGCGCGTGAGGGCCGCTCCCCCCAGCAACACGGGGACCTTGGCCGACAGGCCCCGCCGGTTCAGCTCTTCGAGGTTCTCGCGCATGATCAGCGTGCTCTTCACCAGCAGCCCGCTCATGCCGATGACGTCGGCCTTGACCTCCTCCCACTTGGCCAGCATCTCGGCCATGGCGACCTTGATCCCGAGGTTGTGGACCTCGTAGCCGGTGTTGGTGAGGATGATGTCGACCAGGTTCTTGCCGATGTCGTGGACGTCGCCCTTCACAGTGGCCAGGACGATGCGCCCCTTGCCACCCTGGTCGGACTTCTCCATGTGGGGCTCGAGGTAGGCGACCGCGGCC
>DASUXN010000413.1:0-3989 GCA_036377875.1 Acidimicrobiales bacterium | reverse complement strand
GCTCGCCGGGCGGTTGCCTCCAGGCCCCGTCGGCGGATCCACGTCGTGCGACTGCCCAGGTCTCGGCGCAGCTCGAACAGCTCGTCGTTCAGGAACCGGTGGAGGTGGTCCTCGACCTCCGACGCCGGCCCGGGCACGGTGCGGCAGACGGTCAGCGTGGGCGGACCGAGGATGCGGCGTCTCGTACGGGACGACGGCTCCTCCAGTACGCCCGCCCTCCACTCGGCCAGTGCCCGCCGGACCGCGGGCGACGAGATCCCCGCCTCGACCGCCGCCTGCTCCACCGCAGCGTCGTCGAGCCCGTTTGCGGAGCCGGAACCGAGTTCCCGGTCTATCTCCGCCGCACGGCGGAGGACGACGGCGATGTCGTCCTGGCTGAGGCCGTTCTGCACTGGCTCAGAAGTTAAATCAGTCGGCGACGTAACGCTGACCGGCCCCGCAGGCGGGAAGGAAGTCGCAGCCCCGGCAATATCTCCCGGGCGTGGGGTCGAACCGCTCGGTCGCCAGCTGGTCGAGGGTGGTCGCCAGGTGGGCACGAACCTCGTCCACCGCCGAGGCGTCCCAGTCTGCGCTCATCAGGGCGGGCGGCTCGTCGGGGCGGAGGTAGCAATACGTCGTCCGCAGGTGGTCGGCGTCGGCGCCCCACGTGTCCACCGCGGCGAGCCCGTACAGGTTCAGCTGGAGGGTCGCAGGACGGTCGCCCGCCGGTGACGACCGGCCCGTCTTGAAGTCGACCAGCTCCAGCCGACCGTCCCTCCGGTAGACGGCGTCCACCCGGCCTCGGACCAGGTGGCGGCCCGCCGCCAGCACGAACGGCGCCTCCACCCGCTCGGGATCGAGATCGGCCCACGGGCTGGCCAGGAACGACTTCTTCAGGGCCGTGGCGTGGCTCTCACCGGGGGGCAGGGTGTCGGGATCGAGCTCCTCGTCCCCCACGCCGGGTGGCTCCAGCAGCGACAGCTGCCGGCCCGACCGTTGCTCGATCCAGCGGTGCACGGCCGTCCCGACCCGGGCCGCGGCCGACGACCGGCGCGGCAACGGCCGTACCACCGACCAGTAGAACTGCTTGGGGCAGCGGGCGAACGTGACCAAGCCCGTGACCGACAGGGCGGCGGGCACGGTGCGGCGGGGAGCGGTGGCCGCCGGCGACACGGCAACCTCCTCCAGGCGCAGCTGGGCGGGGTCGGACGCCACTACGGCAGCGTACCGACCGGCCGAACCCAATCGGTGCCTCTCCTTGGCCGCCACATCGGGGTCGACGGTGGCGGGCTCGTGCCGGAACCGCTCGGTGACCAGCCCTTCGGCGGCCAGCCCGGCCACGAACTCGTAGAACTCCGACGGCCCCTGCGGCTCGGCCGCGCCCGGGTACCAGTGGGCGGCCGAGAACACCAGACGTCGCTGGGCGCGTGTGCAGGCAACGTAGAACAGCCGCCACTCCTCGTCCCGCCGGCGCTTGCGGATGACGTCGCCGATTACCTTCTGCGTCGACCGCGAGGGGTCGGGGATGCCCTCGTCGTCGGCCCGTAGCCACCACGGCAGGGCCGAGGCGTTGGTCAGGGCGTTCTCGTGGGCGCGGTCGTCGGGAAAGATCCGCGACGACCCCCGGCCGGCCAACCCGGGCACGTACACCACCGGGAACTCGAGGCCCTTGGCCTGGTGAATCGTCATCACCCGGACCGAGTCGGCCTCCGACGAATGGGCCTCGGCCACGTCCTCCTCCGACTCGTCGAGCAGCTGGAGGTACTCGACGAAAGCGGTGAGGCCGGGATCGCCCTCGATGGGCTTGAAGCGGGCGGCCAGGTCGAGGAAGCGCAGGATGTTCTCCCTGCCGACCTTCCCGGCCGCGTGCCAGAGCCCGGTGTGGACCACGATCGTCTCCACCAGGTCGAGCAGCGGCACGCGCCGAGCCACCTCGGCGAACTCCGCTCGCTCCCGCCGGTAGTCGGCCAATCGGGCCCGGGCCGCGCCCGACAGGTTCGGGACTTCCTCGAGGTCGTCGATCGCCTCGGCCAGCGTCCCCTCGATGGCCCGGCCGTGGCGGGCCAGGGCGGCCAGGTCCCCGAGGCCCAGGTTGTAGCGGGGACTCTCGAGTAGCCGCAGCAGGGCGACGAGGGCCGACGGGTCGGCGACGACCTCGATCCACGACACCACGTCGACGATCTCCGGCCGGTCGAGCAGCCCGCTCGCCCCCACGACCTCGAGTGGCACCCCCCGCTCCGTCAGCGCGTCCCGCACGGGCACGATCAGCCGCCGCTTGCGGCAGAGCACGGCATGGTCGCCCCACGCCGCCTCACCCCGCTGGTGGCGGGCCACGATGTCCTCGGCGATGGTGACCGCCTCCTCGCGGTCGTCGGCGGCCAGGAAGCACTCGACCGTCGTCTCCGCCGCCGCCTCCTGTGGGACCAGCACCTTGGGCAGGGCGTCGCCTACCTGGCTCTGGATGCGGTTGGCCACCGTGTTGAGCGGCTCCCCGAACCGGAACGTCACCTGCAACTCCCGCCGCGACCCACCGCCGAAGTGGTCGGGAAAGTGGAGGATGTTGAACAGGTGGGCGCCCCGGAAGGCGTAGATCGACTGCATGTCGTCGCCGACGGCGGTGACGGCCGAGCCCGGCGGGTAGATCAGCTCCAGCAGCCGGCGTTGGGCGTAGTTGGTGTCCTGGTACTCGTCGAGGAGCGCCACGGGGTGCCGGTCCCGCTCGGCGGCGCCGATGCCGGGGTGCTCCTCCAACAGCCGCGCCGCCAGCCCCACCTGGTCGCCGTAGTCGAGGAGGTTGCGCTCGCGCTTGCGCCGTTCGTAGGCCTCCACCACCTGGCACAGCTCTAAGCGGGCCAGGGCCGCTTCCCGCGTGTTCTTCCACTGGGTCTCACGGGCGAGGAACACGCAGTCGGCCGCAACCTCCGAGATCGGCACGAGGTAGTCGGCCGCTCGCGAGGCGAGCGTCAGCGCCGCGTCGAGGATGACGTTGGGCGCCAGGGCATTGCGCCGCTCGAAGCGGAACTCGTCGAACACGGTGAAGAGGAGCTGCCACGCCTGAGCCCGGTCGAGCAGCTCCGTGCCCGGCGCCAGCCCCAGCTCGAGGGCGTGATCGGCCACCAGCGAAGCGCCGAAGGAGTGGTAGGTGCCGATGGTTACGTCGGCGTCGGGGCCAAGAGCGGCCCGCACCTTCTCCTTCAGGTTGAACGCCGCCTTGTTGGTGAAGGTGAGCCCGAGAACCTGACCGGGGCGGGCCAGTCCCTCCCGCACGACGTGCAGGATGCGCTGGGCCATGACGGTGGTCTTGCCGGTCCCCGCCCCGGCCACCAGCAGCAGCGGCCCCAAGGGGGCCCGGATGGCCGCCTCCTGCTCGGGAGTGGGCGCGAAGGCCACGCCGATCGTCATCCCGATCCCACCATGCGGCCTTCGGGCTGGAGGGGGCACAGACGGTGGAACGGGCACGTGCGGCAGTTGGCGTGGACCGACGGTTGGAACTGCCCGGCCAGGATGCGCCCGGCCACCTCGAGCACCCGGGCCTCGGTGCGGCCGGCGTGATCGTCGCCGATGGGCTGGGCGTACCGGCGCATGCTGCGCAGGTAGTGCAGCTCGAGCTGGGAGGGCGGGCCGAGGACGGCCAGATCCGGGTCGCGGACCGTGGCCAGGTGGTAGATGGCCAGCTGGAGGTCGTCGTCGACCTCGCCGGGCCGCGGTTCGCTCTTGCCCGTCTTGTAGTCGATCACCCGCACGCCCACCCCGTCGGCGGCCCAGTCGATCCGGTCGATCGACCCGACGAGCCGGTGGGGCCCGACGGGGACGTCGAAGCGCTGCTCCACTCCCAGCACCTCGGGATCGGACGCCCCGTCCGTCTCCCACCACGAAGCCAGCATCGACACGAAGTCCCGCCGCGCCTGCTCTGCCTGCGGCCGATAACGGGCGATGCCGTCGTCCCAGACCTCGTTGGCCACCGCCGTCAGCCCCTCGAACGTGCGGGGTACGGGCGGGTCGGCCTCGGG
>DASUXN010000412.1:0-5075 GCA_036377875.1 Acidimicrobiales bacterium | reverse complement strand
TCACCCGGTCGTTGGACACGGCCGAGGAAGATGGCAGCCAGCTGCTGGTCATCCAGCTGGACAGCCCCGGCACCCTCCTGTCGGACGAGGAGATGGACGAGCTGATGTCCACCATCCGCTCGGCCGACGTGCCCGTGGCCGTGTGGGTGGGGACGAGCAAGGCGCGGGCCTTCGGCGGCTCGGTCCGGCTGCTGCGGGCGGCCCAGTTCTCGGGCATGGCCAACGGCACCGACATCGGGCGCTTCGACGGCCCCTGCCCCGAGTGCCGCCCCGACGACCCGCTCCTCAGCGGCGATCGGCTGTCGTCGTCGGCGGCCCAGCAGCGGCAGGCGGTCGACGTGGTGACGCCCACCCTCGGCGACTTCATCGTCGAACTCGACGGCAAGCAGCTCAAGGGCGTGACCCTCAAAACGGCCGACGTGGTCGAACGGGACGGCCAGCCCCGCCGCGAGCCCGCCGCCCAGGTGCGGTTCGCCAAGCTCAACCTGGTCGAGCGGGTGCTGCACAGCACGTCCAGTCCGTCCATCGCCTATCTGCTGCTGGTGTTGGGCTTGTTGCTGATGGTGTTCGAGTTCTACTCCGTTGGCATCGGCATCGCCGGTCTCACCGGCGCCATCTCGATGGTCCTGTCCGCCTACGGGTTGGGGGCGCTCGATGCCACGCCCCTGGGGCTGGCTCTCGTCGTTCTGGCCACGTTCGGCTACGCCGTGGACGTGCAGGCCGGCGCGCCCCGGGCGTGGACGATCATCGCCACCGTCTCCCTGTTCGTGGGGTCGCTCGTGCTGTTCCCCGCCGACCGGCGGGTGCCGTGGGTGACGGTCGTTCTCGTCCTGGTCGGCGCCGTGCTGTTCATGGTGCGGGGGATGGCGTCGATGGTGCGGGCCCGGTTCTCGACGGCGACGATCGGGCGGGAGTCGATGATCGGCGAATCGGCGGAGGCGACGACCGCCATCGGCCCGGAAGGGACGGTGCGGGTGCGAGGGGCCTTGTGGCGGGCGCGGGTCAACCGGGCCACTCCGATTGCGGCCGGGGAGGGGGTTCGGGTGGTCGCCATTGACGGGCTCGTACTCGAGGTGGAGCCGGAAGATCGAGCCGTCGAGGCGGCGCCCGACGGCGACGGTTGAGAGCATCCGGGTAGGTGACTAGCGCCCCTACCTGCGACGATGTCGAAATCGACCCTTGTGGAGGCTCCAGGTCGGGGGTAATTTTTTCAGACCTGACCGAGGGGGCCAGTTGAGAAGCCAGAGGGCACAGGATCTGTGGCAGGAGCGGGCTGCCTGCAAAGGGCCGCAGGCTGCCGTCTTCTTTCCACCGTCGCATCTGGAGCGCAAAGACGAGCGGGAAGCTCGAGAGCGCAGGGCCAAGAGCATCTGCGCCACCTGTCCCGTGGTCCGCCCGTGCCTCGACTACGCCGTCCGCATCCGTGAGCCGCACGGCATCTGGGGCGGGCTGAACGAGCTCGAGCGCAAGCAGATCATCGCCCAGCGCGCCGGCTGAGACGACTTCAGACCGAGGGTAGGCGGGGGCCGCCGATGCGGAGGTCTCCCCTCCGCCGCGTCACGCCGTCGGCGTCGAGGCGGGCCAGCAGCGGTAGGGCGTACTTCCTCGACGTGCCCAGTGCCTCCCTGACCTGGGCGACGGTCACGCCCTCGGGGTTGGCGGTGAGCAGGCCGGCGACCTCACGGGCGGCGGCGGCGAGGGCGGAGGGGGCGAAGTAGCAGCCGTCCTGGGCCACGATCAGCCCACGCCGCACCATCTCCGACAACTCCGCCCTGCTGACCGTGGGAGGGGGGTCGGGAGGGGTGAACGGGGCGGCCGCCAGGGCCTCCACGTAGGGATGGCCGGCGAGAGGGTCGACGGCGTCGGCGGGGCGAACCCGGCCGGCGTCGACGGTGATGCCGTCCAGCAGGGGCAGGACGGCCCGCTCCTGGTCGCTGAGCGTGGCCTGGTCGAGCCCGAGCGGGCCGGCGGCCTCGACGGCGGAACGGACCCGTTCGAGCGTCGCGGCGCGCGCCGCGTCCGACACCACCCACCGGCCTACGGTCGGCTCCCGGCGCTCGCCCGTGACCCGCTCCAGCTCGGCCGCGTCGACCCAGCCCCGTTCCTCCACCACCCGGTCGACGGAGAGCGACGGGCGAGCCTTGGACGCGGGCAGGGCGGGCGCCACGTCGAGCACGACGCCTCCGCCCACAGTCTCGTCACGCCCGCTCTCCCGCAGCACGTAGCGGTCGCCGGGCAGGAGCGGGACGCGAACGGGCAGGTGGAGGCGCACCAGGCCCTCGTCGCCCGGAACGATGGCGTCGGCTCCCAGCACGCGCAGGCGCACGGGGTGCTCGCCCGAGCCCAGGTAGGCCTGGTAGGCGCCGCGGGCGCTGACCTCGTGGTCGAGGCCGGCGAGAACGGCCAGGGAAGCGTCGATCATGCGGGTCGGCTGCCACTGGTCGGGACGGACGAGGGCCGCGCCCCGGGCGAGCTCGTCGTGGGCCACGCCGGTCAGGTTGACCGCCACCCGGCTTCCGGGCGGGACGACGCTGCGCTGCTGCTGGAGGCTCTGGAGGGCACGGACCCGCACCCGCCGGTTGAGGGGCACCACCACCAGCTCGTCGTCGACGTGGAGCGAGCCGCCCGCCAGCGTGCCGGTGACCACCGTCCCCGACCCCTTGGCGGCGAAGACCCTGTCCACCCACAGGCGGGGGCGGCCGCGGTCGACCGCCACGGGGGTCGCCGCCAGCAGCCGGTCGAGGGCGGCCCTCAGCTCGTCCACGCCCACGCCGGTGGGCGCATCGACCTCGACGACCTCAGCGGGCTCGAGGAACGTGCCCTCGACCGCGTCGGCGATCATCAGCCGGGCCAGCTCACGGTCGTCGTCGTCGACCAGGCCGACCTTGGTCAGGGCGATGAGCCCGTTGCGGACGCCCAGCACCTCGAGGATGCGCAGGTGCTCCTCGGACTGGGGCTTCCAGCCCTCGGTGGCGGCCACGATGAACAGGCAGGCGTCCACCGCCCCCACCCCGGCCAGCATGTTCTTGAGGAACCGGACGTGGCCGGGCACGTCCACGAAGGCCAGCTGGCGGCCGGAGGGCAGCGTCGTCCAGGCGAAGCCGAGGTCGATGGTCAGGCCGCGAGCCTTCTCCTCGGCGAAGCGGTCGGGGTCCATGCCGGTGAGGGCCAGGACCAGCGTGGACTTGCCGTGGTCGACGTGGCCGGCGGTGGCCACGACGTGCATGGAACCCTCGGTCACAGGGAGGACAGGGCCTTGGCCACCAGCGCGTCGTCGGCGGGGTCGACGGTGCGGAGGTCGCAGACCGTGGCGCCCTCATGCACCCGGGCGATGATCGGCGGATCGCACGCCGCCCGCAGCCGCTCGGCATGGTCCCCGTCCACCGCGACGCCGGCCGACGGCAGCTCCTGGCCCGGCACCGATCCACCGCCGGCCACCGCGACGGTGTCCACCACCCGCCCCACACCCAGGGCCGACGCCCGGCCCCGCAGGGACTCGACCGACGCAGCCGCCATCCGCCAGAACGGGATGGCCAGGCCGTCGCGCCGCAGGTAGGCCATGGCCGTCTCCTGGAGGGCGCCCAGGACCAGTCCGCCCGGCCGGAACGCCCGCATCAGCGGGTGACGGGCGCAGCGTTCGACCAGATCGCGCCGGCCGGCCACGATCCCGGCCTGGGGCCCGCCCAGCAGCTTGTCGCCCGAGAACGTGACCAGGGCAGCGCCCGCGGCCAGCGTCTGGCGAGCGGCGGGTTCGCCAGCGAGCCACGCCGGCGGCCCCGCCGAGCCCGGCAGCCACGGCGTGTCGGCGTCGAGCAGTCCCGAGCCGATGTCCACCACGACGGGCGGGCCCAGTCGGGCCAACTCGGCCACGCCGGCGGACTCCGTGAACCCCACGATCCGGTAGTTCGACTGGTGGACCTTGAGGATGAGGGCGACGTCCTCCTCGGCCCCCAGGGCGGACTCGTAGTCGCGCCGGCGCGTGCGGTTGGTCGTCCCCACCTCGACCAGCCGCGCCCCCGACTGCGCCATTACGTCGGGCACGCGGAAACCGCCCCCGATCTCGACCAGCTCGCCCCTCGACACCACGACCGCGTGACCCCGGGCCAGCGCGGCCAGCACCAGCAACACCGCCGCCGCCCCGTTGTTGACCACCAGCGCCGCCTCCGCCCCTGCCGCCCGGGCCAGCAGCGACGCCGCGTGCCCGCTGCGCGACCCCCGCCTGCCCGAGATCAGGTCGAACTCGAGGTTGCTGTAGCGGAGGGCGCCGGCCTCCCTCGGCGCCGGGCCCAGGGGTGCCCGGCCGAGGTTGGTGTGCAGCAGCACGCCCGTGGCGTTGACGACCGGCCGCAGCAGCGTGGCCGCCACCCGCTCGGCGATGGAACGGGCCGACGACGGGTCGCCGGCGGCGATGGCCCGCCGCGCCGCGTCGACGAGCAGCGGATGGGGCAGGTCGACGTCGGCCAGCTCCCGGGCCAGCGCGTCGACGGAGGGTGGCCGGTCGGGCACGCCGCGAGGATACGGGAGCGTGCGTTTCTGCGATCATGAGCGCTCATGGGGCTCCGGCTGTCGCGCCTGCCGCAGGCCATCGCCACCTTCCTGGCGGTAGCGGTCGTGCTCCCCATCGTGGTCGTCGGGGTGTCGCTCGGGTCGTACATCTTCCTGCCGCTGCCCACGCCCAAGCTGCCTCGGCCCAACGCCGACGTCGACGCCTCCCGCATCACCCACATCTACGACGCCGCCGGCAACGAGATCGGCCTGCTGCGCCGGTTCGACACCAAGGTGCCGGTGGAGCCCGACGACATCCCCGAGGTCCTCAAGCAGGCGGTCGTGGCCGTGGAGGACCAGCGCTTCTACTCCCACAGCGGCTTCGACATCAAGGCCGCGTTCCGGGCCCTGTGGGCCGACTTCCGCAACCGCGACGTCGTCCAGGGCGGGTCCACGATCACCCAGCAGTACGTCAAGCAGGTGTACACCGGCGGCGAGCGGACCTTCGCCCGCAAGCTCAAGGAAGCGGTGATCGCCAGCCGCATCGACCGGCAGTTCGACAAGGACGAGATCCTGTACCGCTACCTGTC
>DASUXN010000411.1:0-7855 GCA_036377875.1 Acidimicrobiales bacterium | reverse complement strand
AGCAGGACGTCCTTGACCTCGCCCTTGAGCACGCCACCCTGGATGGCGGCGCCCACGGCGACCACCTCGTCGGGGTTGACGCCCTTGTGGGGCTCCTTGCCGGTCAGGCTCTGGACCAGCTCCTGCACCGCCGGCATCCGGGTGGAGCCGCCGACGAGGATGACGTGGTCGATCTTGTTCTTCGACATGCCCGCATCCTTGAGGGCCTGCTCGAAGGGGCCCTTACAGGCCTTGACCAGGTCCTCGGTCATCTCCTGGAACTTGGCCCGGGTGAGTTTGTAGTCCAGGTGCAGCGGGCCGCTCTCGGTGGCGGTGACGAAGGGCAGGTTGATCTGCGTCTCCTGCACGGCCGACAGCTCGATCTTGGCCTTCTCCGCCGCCTCCTTGAGGCGCTGGAGGGCCATCTTGTCCTGGCCCAGGTCGACGCCGTGGTCTCCCTTGAAGGACTTGATCAGCCAGTCGATGACCCGCTGGTCCCAGTCGTCGCCACCGAGCTGGGTGTTGCCGCTGGTGGACTTGACCTCGAACACGCCCTCGCCGATCTCCAGGATCGACACGTCGAACGTGCCACCACCGAGGTCAAACACCAGGATCGTCTGCTCCTGGTTCTCCTTGTCGAGGCCGTAGGCCAGGGCGGCGGCCGTGGGCTCGTTGATGATCCGGAGGACTTCGAGGCCGGCGATGGCGCCCGCCTCCTTGGTGGCGGTGCGCTGGGCGTCGTCGAAGTAGGCGGGAACGGTGATGACCGCCTGGCTGACGGGCTCGCCCAGGTAGGACTCGGCGTCCCGCTTCAGCTTCTGGAGGATCCGGGCCGAGATCTCCTGGGGCCGGTACTTCTTGTCGTCGATGGTGATCGTCCAGCTGGTGCCCATGTGGCGCTTGACTGAACGGATCGTGCGATCGGGGTTGGTGATGGCCTGGCGCTTGGCGACCTCGCCGACCAGGACCTCACCGGTCTTCGAGAAGCCGACGACGGAGGGCGTGGTGCGGCCCCCTTCGGCGTTGGGGATGACGGTGGGTTCCCCCGCTTCGAGGACGCTGACCACGGAGTTCGTTGTTCCGAGGTCGATCCCGACGGCCTTGGGCATGGGCGTACTCCTCACACTGTAGAAACTTGAGTCTAAGCGTATCAAGGTGCTGGAGCGGTTGCATATTCCCCGGCACCTCAGCGGTTGAGCCCCTACCCTCCGAAGCGGTGGCGGATTCCGGCGGGGGGTCGAGACGGCAGCGGGGCGCCGCCCTGCGCCGCGCCCGCTGGGCGTTGATTCGGGAGCTTCCCACCGTCAGCCGGCCCCTCACCGTCGCCGCCGTCGCCTGCATGCTGGCCGGCGCCGCCCTGCCCGCGGGGTTCGCGGTGGCGACCGGGGTGGCCGTCGAGGCGGTCTCGGGAGCGGTCGAGGCCGGCTTCGGGTCCCCAGCCGGCCGGCGCCTCGCCGCCGGAGTGGCCGTGGTGGGCGCCCTGTTCGCGCTGTCGCAGATGCTCCAGCCGGTCGAGGAGCTGGTCGTGTTCCGCCTGGCCCGGCGGATGCGGATCCGCACCTACCAGCGCTCGATCGCCGCCACCCTCCGACCGGCGACGATCGCCCACCTCGAAGACCCGGCCCTTCAGGACCTGGTCAGCGCAGCGACGATCCTGTCGCCCAACGGGCCCGCCTCCGCTGTCCGGGGACTGCTCAACCTCGCTCGCCGGCGGGTGGCGGTCCTGGGCCCGTTCGTGCTCATAGCCAGCTTCCAGATCTGGGCCGCTGCGCTGCTGCTGGCGGCCGAGCTGGCCTTCGCCCGGGAGTGGTCCCGCATATACCGTGACCTCGTCGCCTTCCGGGTCCTCCATCTTCCCGGGCTGCGGCGGGCGGTGTACGTCCGCACGCTGGCCCTGGCGCCGGCCGCGGCCAAGGAAACCCGCACCTTCGGCCTGGAGGGTTGGGTGGAGGGACGGTTCCGCGAGACGTGGCTGGGCACCATGCGGGAGATCTGGGCATCGCGCCGGGGGAACTTCGTCCGGGTGCTGACCTTCGCCACGCCCGTCGTGGGCGCCTTCGGAATCCTCTACTGGACGCTGGGGCGGGCCGCCATCGACGGCTCCGTGGGTGTCGGGACGGCCGTCGCCTGCGCCACCGCGGCGATGGCGACGCTTCAGCTCGCCTTCGGCGCCAGCAGCGTCGACGTCGAGGAAGGGGCCACCATCCTGGCCAAGACCGGCGAGTTGGAGGACGTGGTCCGCACCGACCCCCGCCTCATGCTCCCCGGCACCCGCGCCGCCGACGAGCTTCCCACCGAGGACATTCGATTCGTCGACGTTTCGTTCGCCTATCCCGGCGGGACGCCCGTGCTCGACCACCTCGACCTGACCATCCCCGCCGGGCGCAGCCTGGCCATCGTCGGCGTCAATGGGGCGGGCAAGACCACGCTGGTCAAGCTGCTGGCCCGGCTCTACGACCCCGCCGCAGGCCGCATCCTCGTGGGCGACGTCGACCTGCGGGACGTCGACCCCTCGTCCTGGCAGCGGCGGGTCTCGGCCGTCTTCCAGGACTTCGTGCGCTACCCGCTCTCGGTCGCCGACAACATCGCGCTTGGATCGCCGGCCGACCCGGACGCCCTGTGCCGGGCGGCTCGGCGGGCCGGAGCCCTCCAACTCATCGAGTCGCTCCCGAACGGGTGGAACACGCTCCTGGGGCGCCAGTTCGACGGCGGTGTGGAGCTGTCGGGCGGCGAGTGGCAGCGCATCGCCTTGGCCCGGGCGCTCTACGCCGCGGCGCGAGGCACGGGCCTGCGCCTCCTCGTGCTGGACGAGCCGACTGCGCACCTCGACGCCCGCGCCGAGGCGGAGTTCTTCGACAGCTTCTTCGACGTCACCGCCGGGTGCACGACCGTCGTCATCTCCCACCGCTTTTCGACCGTGCGGCGGGCCGAGCGCATCGTGGTGCTCGACGGCGGCCGCATAGTGGAGTCGGGTAGCCATGACGAGCTCGTCGCCCTCGGAGGGCGGTACGCGGCGATGTTCACCCTCCAGGCCTCGCGCTTCGCCGCCGCCCAGGCGCCCGCCGAATGAGCGACCTGTTACGAGCCGCCCGCTCGTTGGGGCGCCAGGTCTACCGGGCCGACCCTGTCCGTACCGTCGCCAGCACGGCTGTCAACGTGGGCGCGACGATCTGCGACACGCTCGGCGCGGTGGTCCTCAAGCACCTCGTCGACGCCGTGACCTCGGGCGACCGGGGGGGTGTGACCGTCGCCTCGTTCCTGCTCGTCGGCACTCTGATCGGGTCGCTCCTGGGCCACTGGGCCACCGTCACCCTCGGCATGGCCCTGCGGGAGCGCTCCACCCTGCAGCTCGACAGCCACCTCGCCCGGCTTTCCCTCGGCATCCACCACCTCGAGCACCACGAGCGGCCCGACTACCTCGACCAGCTCGAAGTCCTCCGCCGCAACCACCAGCGGCTGGCCGCGGTGCACGACTCGATGATCGCCAACCTCACGACGATCGTCCGCCTCGGCATCGTGATCGTGCTCCTCGGCCGCATACACCCTCTCCTTCTCCTGCTGCCCGTGGCCGGAGTGCCCACTCTGCTCGCCAACGTCAAGGCGGCCCGGATGCGCCACGCCGTGGAGGACGAGCTGGCCGCCAGCCATCGTTTCCGCGCCCGCATGTTCGAGATCGCCACGACGCGGGACGCGGCCAAGGAGCTGCGCATCTACGGCGCCGGCGAGGAGGTCCGCCGCCGCTGGGACGAGGCTCGCGCCGCCGGTGACGCCATCGAGGAGCGAATCGAGGTCCGCACCGCACTGCTCTCGGTGGCGAGCTGGCTTGCCTTCGGCGCCGGCCTCGCCGCGGCGCTTCTCCTCGTCGCCCGGGAGGCGGTGGAAGGCCGGGCCACCGCCGGCGATGTCGTACTCGCCCTCACGATGGCGGGGGGCGTCAACTGGGGCGTGGGCGGGCTGGCCCACTCCGCCACCTGGCTGCTCGACAACCTCAAGCTCGGCCGCCGCCTGCTCTGGCTCGAGGACTTGGCCGCCGAGGCCGCCCTCCGGGCGAAACCGCCGTCGCCGGCTCCCGTTCCCGACCGGCTGGCCGAAGGAATCCGCTTGGAGGGGGTGAGCTTCCGTTACCCGGGCACCGAGGAGGACGTTCTGTCCGGCGTCGACCTCTTCCTGCCCGCCGGCTCGACGGTGGCGGTCGTGGGAGACAACGGCGCGGGCAAGTCCACCCTCGTCAAGCTGCTGTGCCGCTTCTACGACCCCACCGTGGGCCGGGTCACCGTCGACGGGACCGACGTCCGGGAATTCGACGTCACCGAGTGGCGACAGCGCCTCTCGGGCTGCTTCCAGGACTTCGCCCGCCTTGAGCTCCTGGCCCGGGAGGTGGTCGGCGTCGGCTACATACCCGACATCGACCACGACGCGGCGGTTCTGGGCGCCCTTGGCCGAGCGCACGCCACCGAGCTGCCGGGAACCCTCCAGGGAGGCCTGAGCGCCCAGCTCGGCCGCAGCTTCGACGGTGGCGTCGAGCCCTCGGCCGGCCAGTGGCAGAAGCTGGCCCTGGGCCGGGCCATGATGCGGGAACAGCCCCTTCTCCTGCTGCTCGACGAACCCACCGCCAGCCTGGACGCCCCCACCGAGCACGCCCTGTTCGAGCGCTACGCGGGCGCCGCCTCCGAAGTCGCCCGCCGCGCCGGCGCGATCACGGTGCTGGTCTCCCACCGCTTCTCGACCGTTCGCATGGCCGACCTCATCGTGGTCTTCGAGGGTGGGCGGGTCGCCGAGGTCGGAACGCACCAGGAGCTGGTGGCGGCGGGTGGCACGTACGGCGAGCTGTACGGGCTCCAGGCCCGGGCCTACGGCTGATGTCCCCGGGTCAGGCGCCGTACTTGGCCAGGCGGCCGGCGCAGGCCAGGACGATGGGCATCAGCTCCACCGTCGGCCTCCGGCCCAACCCGCCGGCCCGGCACCAACGCTCGCCGAAGCGGGTGGCGTCGTCCCGGCCCACCCGGGCCCCCCACAGCACGGCCGGCACGGGGTGCCAGGAGTGGGCCGCCATCTGGCTGGGCGTGGAGTGGTCGCCGGTGACGACGACCACGTCGGGCTCCTGCTCGAGGATGGCGGGGATGATGCCGTCGAGGGCCTCTATGGCGGCCACCTTGGCCTCGAAGTCCCCGTCCTCCCCGGCCGAGTCGGCGCCCTTGTGGTGGACGAAGAAGTAGTCGTACTGCTCCCAGTGGTTGCGCAGCAGTGTGACCTGGTCGTCGAGGCCGGCCGCCTTGGGCAGCACCTCCATTCCGACCAGGCTGGCGATTCCCCGGTACATCGGGTAGACGGCGATGGCGGCTGGGTTCAGGCCGTAGCGGACCTGCATGGGCGGCAGCTCCCGATGGGTGTCGAAGCCCCGCAACAGGATGCAGTTGGCCTGCTTGTCGGAGGCCAGCAGCTGGCGCACCTGATGGTCGAGGTCGGCGACCGCCTTGGCGGTGAGATCGGCGTGAGGGGTCAGGGCGTGAGGCGCCCGGGGCGGGACGCCGAGCTTCTGGGGGTCGGTGTCGGCCACTCGCGGGTCGAGACCGGCGCCCCGGAGGACGACCAACACCCGGTGTTGGGCCTCGTGCGTGAGGACGACGTCCACCCCGCTGACGTCGATGCGCTCGCTCAGGAAGCGGACGATCGCCCGGGCTGCGTCGTCGGCGATCCGCCCTGCCCGGCGGTCGACGACCAGGCCGTTCGCGTCGAGGGTGGCGAGGTTGCCGCGGGCGGCCACGTCACCCGGACGCAGCTCCACGCCGAGGCCGGCCGCCGACAGCGCCCCCCGGCCCAGCTCGAACTCGAGCGGGTCGTAGCCGAACAGGGCGAGGTGGCCCGGACCCGAGCCGGGAGTGATCCCCGGCCCCACCGGATCCAGCAGCCCGACCGCCCCCTCGGCGGCCAGGGTGTCGAGGTTCGGCGTGTTCGCCTCCTCCAGCTCGGTGCCGCGGGTGCCGTCGGCGAATCCTCCGAGACCGTCGATGACGACCAGGACGACCCGCGTGTCCGCTGGTTGGGCGAGGCTCGAGAGATCGGGGCGCATTGGCAAGAGCCTATGTGGGCTCGGGCACCGGGCCGGCGAGCCGACACGCAGGAGGGGGTCGGCGGAGGCTGGGGTTCACGCCGGCCCCCCTTTCCTGCGCAGGTTGAACATTAGCGGCGCAGCAAGGGCAACACCAGATGCACCGGCGTTGAACTCAACTTGTCTCCAGTAAGTAGCCGCGGCACCGGACGGTACGAATCGACAGTTCGATCGGCTCCAACCGCCTTCGCAGCCGCAGGACGTGGACATCGAGGGCGTTGCGGCCCGTGGCTCCGTCCGGCCAGGCCGCCCGGGCCAGCGCTTCCCGGCTCACCACCGCCCCGAAACGGCTGAGCAGGACCTCCAGCATGCGGCTCTCCAGCGGCGGGAGTGACACCCATTTACCCCGGTAGCGCATCACCCCGTCGTCGTCGATACCCGGGGCGTCGTGATGGTGGGCGGCACGGCGGGTGGTCAGGGCATCGACACGGGCCTTGAGCTCCTCGTCGGGCGCCGGGACGCGGATCCAGTCCTCCAGGCAGTCGATCACGGGAGGGGGCGGGGCGCCGTCCTCGACCAGGAGCAGCCGGGGACCACCGGCCAGGCTCAGACGTTGTCGCCGGGCCTGCTCATCGGGCCAGCGCAGTAGGGCAACCTCCATACGGAGGAACATAAGAGGTGAACGTTGCAGCCTTGTTTCCGAGCGATGAACCGTCGGCGCATCGTCATGCCACCTCGACCGTTGCTAGCCTGGACGCCGCTCGCGGGCGTAGTTCAGAGGCAGAATGTCAGCTTCCCAAGCTGAAGACGCGAGTTCGATTCTCGTCGCCCGCTCCAGTCAAAGGTCCAGGTCAGAGGCTCAAACGTGCCTGGCCGGCACCCTGAGCCGCCCCGCCCCGCTCACGTTCGGCACGAAACCCGAGGCGACCGAGTTCCTTGCCGGCGTCCGGACCGACCTGGCGGGCGGCACCTGGACCGATCCGCACGCAGGGAAACTGCCGTTGGCATCCTCGAGGCACCGCGCCGTTACCAAGGTGGGCGTACCGGGAGCTCCGCCTCCACGACCTTCGCCACACCGGCAACACCCCCGCCGCCTCGACCGGTGCCAGCACCGAGGAGTTGATGACCCGCCTGGGCCACAGCTCCCTGCGCGCCGCCTTGATCTACCAGCACGCCAGTCGCGAGCGCGACTTCGCCATCGCCCAGGCCCTCAACGACACCATCGTCAAGGCCAAGGGCCCGCCGAGCGACGACTCCTGACGTTCGGCTCGAGCCGTCCTCGTTCGAGGAACGCGTCCAGGTCTTCTGCTCGAAAGCGGACGAACTTGCCGAGTTCGTAGTACCGGATCCGCCGGAACAGGACCAGCCGCCGGACGAAGGCCTCGGTGATCCCGAGGTAACGGGCCGCGCCGGCAACGTCGATCAGTTCGGCGCCGCGGGGCCCGGTCGGGCATCGCTCACGGACGGCACCATGCGCTGCACCTGTCGCCGGCAGTGTTGCCCGCGGCGCTGCATTTGGAATGTCCTCAACGCCGGGGGCCGGCGTGTCGAATCTCTACTAGTGCGAGCGACGGTCTCAGACGTGCTGCGAAGCCGCGAACTCGCCGCCGTAGAGCGCTCGGGGCGCTACGCCCGTAAACGGATCTGGGGGCGAAGCCGGCGGTTCGTCAAGCGAGCGCGGTGGCGCCTCGGCGTCCTGTTCGTGCTCGTCGTCGCCGGTTTCCTTCCGGCCGCCCTGATATCGGAGGGAAACGCTCGCTGGTTCGTCATGGGCACCGGGGTGGCGACGGCCTTCTGGATCACAGTCGAGACGTTGGTCGCCGACGA
>DASUXN010000410.1:0-2428 GCA_036377875.1 Acidimicrobiales bacterium | reverse complement strand
GCCGAGGCGACGGCGGCCGCGCTCGCCGGCGCGTCGCTGGCCCATGTGTCGGCCCACGGGACGTTCCGGTCCGACAACCCGCTCTTCTCGTCGCTCAAGCTGGTCGACGGCCCGATCACCGTCTACGACCTCGAGGCGTTGCCCGCCCCTCCCCACCGCATCGTCCTGTCCGCCTGCGACTCGGGCTTGAGCGGCGCGCGCCCCGGGGACGAGCTGATGGGGCTGGCGGCGGCCCTGTTCTCACTGGGCACGTCGGCGTTGGTCGTGAGCGTGGTGCCGGTGCCCGACGAGGCCACCCGAACGCTCATGGGGGCCTTCCACCGGCGGTTGCGGGACGGCGCCCAGCCGGCCGAGGCGCTAGCCGCAGCACGGGCCGACGTGGCGTCGCCCGACCCCTCGACAGCCGCCGCATCGGCGGCGTTCGTGTGCATGGGAGCCGGCTGAGGGAGATCCCTTGTCCTCCGCTCGGCGGTGAGCGATGATCGACAAGCGACGGAACGGTCCGGCGTACCCGGCCCGGCGAGGGGCCGTCCCGGGATTTGTCAGGTGGCGTTCCGCTACGTCGTTGGGTCTCGCGGCCCAGCTCCTCACTCGGTGCGAGCACGACCAGCGGCGGAAGGAGCTGGCACATGAGGCAAACGATCCGCAAGGTCACCATCGGGGCGGCGATGGTCGCTCTCACCGCCTTGGCGGCGGTCCCGGTCGCGGCCCAGGCCCCGACCACGGTGCGCATGGCGATCACCCAGAACGACAAGAACTGGACGCCGTTCACGTACCAGACCGGTTATCCCGGCTACAACGTCCTGACCCTGATGTACGACACGCTGCTGTGGCACGACGCGTCGAATCGGGTGATCCCCTGGCTGGCCAGCGACTACCAGTTCAGCCCCGACGGCCTCACAGTGGACGTCACCCTGCGCGACGGCGTGAAGTGGCACGACGGGAGGCCTCTGACGGCCGACGACGTCAAGTTCACCTACGACTACATCCAGGAGTTCAACCACGGGCGCTTCACGCCCCAGGTGAAGGGCATCGTCGAATCCACCACCGTCACCGGCCCGGGACGATTGAGCTTCCGCCTCAGCCAGCCGTCCGCCGCCTTCGCCACCGCGCCGCTGGCCGACGTCACCATCCTGCCCAAGCACGTCTGGGAGAACATCCGGGAGCCCTACCCGTCGGTCAAGGGTGAGTCGGGGCTCGCCATGGGGAGCGGGCCGTACCGGATGGCGGAGTACAACGTGGACCGCCAGTACCGGCTCGTCGCCAATCCTGACTACTTCATGGGCAAGCCCAGAGTCGACGAGATCATCCTCCAGATCATCCCCGAGGCCAACGCCCAGGTGCTGGCCCTGCGGGGCGGTGAAGTGGATGCCGTGGCCAGCAACCTCTCCCACGAGCTGGTCCGCGAGCTGAGCGGCGCTCCCGGGATAAGGGTGGTGACAGGGCCCGACTTCACCACCAGCGCGCTAACGATGAACACCGCCCGGCCCCCCTTCGACCAGGTCAAGTTCCGCCAGGCGGTGGGCTTCGCCATCGACGTGGAGGACCTGGTGCGCACGATCCTGGGCGGACTGGGGACCGGGGGGAGCCCGGGCTTCGTCCACCCGGAATCGCCGTTCTTCAAGCGCGGTCTCCGCCACGAGTTCAACCTCGGTCGGGCCAACGCGCTCCTCGACGAGCTGGGCTACACCGGACGGGATGGAGGCACGCGCCAGTCGACCACCGGCTCCAAGCTGGAGTTCCAGATCCTGGCCACGTCGACGAACCCCATCGAGGTACGCACCGCCGAGGTCGTGGGGGCCATGCTCGAGAAGGTGGGTATCAAGGCCTCGGTCGAGGCCCTGACCAGCGCCGAGAAGACGGCCCGCACGGGTGGCTTCGGAGGCCAGAACCCGGACCGCAACTTCGACTTCCAGATGACCGGCCCGACGCCACCGACGCAGGACGACCCGGACCGGATGCGAACCCTGTTCGAGACCTGGACTCCGGGCGCGCCCAACCTCAACTCCGGAAAGTGGTCGAACCGCCGCTTCGACGAGTTGCTCAAGCTTCAGGCCGCCGAGCTGGATCCGGCCCGGCGCCTGACCATCGTGGCGGAGATGCAGGACGTGCTCGCCACCGAGCGGCCCAACGTCATCCTCTACTACCGCAACGGCGGCTATGCCCACCGCACCGCGGCCTACACCGGCTGGGTCTACGTCACCGGCAAGGGCACGGTCGACAAGCTGTCGTTCGTGTCGCCGCCCCAGCAGGCGGCGCCGGCCGGTGACGACGAGGCCGCCGCGGCTCCCGACGACGACGACGGGGGCGGCGGTGGAGCGGGCGTGGCGGTGGCGGTCGTGGCCGGGGCCGCCGTCGTAGGAGGGTTGGCGCTGCTCGCCCGCCGGCGAAAGGGCGTCGAGCAGGAGTAACGATGGCCAGCCGCAGC
>DASUXN010000409.1:0-5007 GCA_036377875.1 Acidimicrobiales bacterium | reverse complement strand
CGACCGTGTCCCCGTCCTCCAGGGCGACGATGCGCTCGGCGGCGGTGGGGTCGAGCCGGCCGTAGAGGGAGTCGAGGAGGTCGCCGTACACCCGCCCCGCCGAGTCGACCAGCCGGCTGGGGTCGGCCAGGTGGCGGGCGCCCAGGGGGTGGACGTAGACGGTGGCGTCCGGGAAGGCGGCGGCCACGTCGCCCACGCCGCCGGCATGGTCGAGGTGGATGTGGGTCACGACCACGCCGGCCAGCCCGTCGGGCCCCACCCCGTGGGCGTCGAGGGCGGCGAGTAGGGCGGGGACGGACGACTGGCTGCCCGTCTCGACCAGGATCGGGGGCGGCCCTTCCACGAAGTAGCCGGCCGTCACCCGCTCCCAGCCGCCGAGCAGGGTGTCGATCTGGAAGACCCCGGGGGCGACCTCGGTCAGCATCAGCCCTGGAGGTCGGGAAGGACCTTGGCCGCGAACTCCTCGATACGGGGACGCCCCTCCGACGGCCAGCTGGCCACGAGGATCTCGAACCCGGCGCCGTGCTTGGCCTCCACGTCGCGCCGAACCTCGTCCCACGGTTCGGACAGCGACAGGCTGGTCGAGCGGCGGATGGTCGCGGGGTCCCTCCCGTGCTCCTCGGCCAGCCGGTCGAGCAGGCGAGACTTCCGGATCAGCTCGGGCACCGACCCGAACCCGTGCCACACGTCGGCCTTGCGGGCGGCCAGCGGCATCAGCTTGCGCTCCCCGCCGCCTCCGATCCACAGCGGCGGGTACGGGCGCTGCACCGGCAGCGGCCGGTAGGTCGCGTTGTTCAGCCGGTAGTGACGGCCCCTGTACGTCGCCCCCGTCTCGGTCATGAGGGCGGTGATCACGTCGACCGCCTCCGCCAGCCGCGACAGCCGCCCTCCCGCCGAGGGGAAGTCGATTCCCAGCTCCTCGTGCTCCTGGCCGTGCCACGCCGCCCCCAGGCCGAGCTCGAGGCGCCCGTTGGAGATGTGGTCGACGGTCACCGCCTCGGCCGCCAACACCGACGGGTGGCGGTAGGTGACTCCCGTGACGAGGGCGCCGAGGCGGATGCGACCGGTCACCGCGGCCAGGCCCGCCAGCAGCGTCCACGCCTCGAAGCACGGCCCGTCGGGTGGCCCGTACAGGACCTTGAAGTGGTCGAACACCCACGCCGCCCCGAACTCGACCTCTTCGGCGAAGCGCACCCGGGCCTGCAGCTCGTCCCACGTCTGCTGATGCTGGGAGACGTCGACGTCGATGCGGGGCATGCTCCGGCCGAGGCTAACGGCGACGCCCGGCGGGGTAGGACACAAGACGTGCCACCGTCGCAGACGGCCGCCCCTCTCGTGCCCAGCCCGCCCACGCTGCCGGCCCTGCGGGAGGCCGCCGCCGGTTGCCGGGCCTGCCCGCTGTGGGAGGGCGGCACCCAGACCGTCTTCGGCGAAGGCTCGTCGGGTGCGCGAGTGCTCTTCGTGGGGGAGCAGCCCGGCGACCGCGAGGACCTTGAAGGTCGGCCGTTCGTCGGCCCCGCCGGCCGGCTGTTCGACGAGGCGCTGGTTGCGGCCGGCATCGACCGTACGGATGTCTACGTCACCAACGCGGTGAAGCACTTCAAGTGGGAAGCCCGCGGCAAGCGGCGCATCCACAAACGCCCGGCCGCCCCCGAGATCGCCGCCTGCCGGCCGTGGCTGGAGGCCGAGATCGAGGCCGTCCACCCCGCCCTGGTCGTGTGCCTGGGCGCCACTGCGGCGCAATCTCTGCTCGGAAGCTCGTTCCGCGTCACCCAGCGACGGGGCGAGTTTCTAGAAGGACTTCTCGGACCGGTCGTCACCGCCACCATCCACCCTTCGTCCATCCTGCGGGCGCCCGACGAGGCAGCTCGCAAGGAGGCCATGGACGGCTTCGTCGCCGACCTGTCGGCGGTGGCGGCGCGGCTGCGGGGTTGATCAGGCCGCGGCCAAGGCGGCGGCGGCGTAGGCCGTCCGCACCGGCTCGCACCAGATCACCACCGACCTGACGCGGCGGGCGTCCACGTCCTCCGGCAGCAGGTAGTTCTGCGGGCCTGCGCTCGCCGTCAGCTCGGCGATCTGGCGGTGCGTCGAGCGCAGGGCCTCGGCGCTCGTCCTCGGCGCTGTCGTCTCCGTAAGCCATACATAGAGGTCGGTGTTGGGGGTGACGTAGAACGGATCGAACCGAAGCGCCCAGCGGTCCCCCGGCAGCCGCCAGAGCCGGACCGTCCCTCGGCCCTCCTGGTCGATGGGATAGAAGGCGCCGGCGGCCGCGGCGGCCCCGTCCGACATGCCGGCGAGGCGCGGCTCGGTGGCGGGCGTCTCGACCTGCTGATCGACGACGATCTCCCAACCACCGGTGGCGTCCACGTCGAGGGTGACGGGCCCCTCACGGATCGAGAACCCGAACGCCCGCCCGGGGCACTCGGGCTCGGCCAGCGGCGAGGGCTCTCCCACCACGCCGACCCGCAGGCGGGCGCCCGAGCAGGTCGCCGTCACGCGCCACTGCAGGACATGATCGGCGACCGAGAACGCGCCCGTCCGCTGTCTGCCCGAGCCGCTGTACTGGGCGATTCGTTCCCACCGGGGGGCGGCCTTCTCGGCAGGGGCCGGCGCGGCGACCGTCGTCGGGACAGTGCGGGCCTCGTCGACCTTCTCGGAGGCGCACCCTGCGCTTGCGAGCAGGACCACCGCGGTCGCGGCGGCCCACCGTCCAGTCAGGGGCGCCTCTCGGCCATCAGCACTTCTTGTCCAGGCCGATGATGTTGAGGCTGCCCGACCCTCCCCTGACATCGCCGCTGCGGCCGAAGACGTACCGTCCCCGGGGCGCCACGAAGGCCGTGTAGGTGTCGGGCTTGCTGTACTCCTCCGGATATCCGAAGGCGTGGGCCAAGTCGGCGCCGAGCATGGGGAACGACTGGCCCTCGGGCGACGTGATGGTGCCCATGACCGTGCCGTCCTCGTAGCGAAGGTCGAGCCTGGCCCCCTGCTCCGACGTGCCCGTGTGGCGGCGGTCCTGGGCCACCTCGACGGTGTAGATGCCGGCGCCCTGACCGCTCGGGGCGGCGAAGTAGCGGCGGGCGACGCCGTCGGGCAGCGTGAGCTCGCCGGCGATGCCCTCGTCGCTGATGGTGCCGGTGATGCGAGCGTCCCCCATCTTCGACGTCATCGTGAACTGCTGACCGGTGACGGGCTCGGCGAACCACTGGATGTCGCCCGCCGGCTCGGGCTCCGAGTCGGAGACGTACGTGCGGAGCACCCGGGCGCCGTTGGGTTCCTGGGCGAGTTCGAAGTTGAGGCGGTCGGTCGTGTTGGCGACCCGGCCGTGATAGACGCCGGGGGTCGGCCGGCCGTCCTGGCTCAGGTCGAGAGCGAGAATGTTGGCGCTGGGCCGGCCTCCCCGTACGTCGCCGCCCCGGCCCTGGATCTCGGTGGCCTGGCGGGTGACGACGGTCAGGTACGTGTCGGCGGCTCCGCCCTGGGTCGAGTAGTTGAGGCGGCGGGTCAGGTCGTTGTGCTTGAACGGGTACCTTTCGCCCCTCGTCGAGACGACCGCGCCCTCGACGTACGCCCCTGTCTGCCGGGCCTCGAGTGTCGAACCATCCAGCGACCGGCCTCGCCAGGTGCCGTCTCCTGCCACCGTGATCTCGAACACGCCCGCCCCGTCCCCGGCCGGACGGGTGAAGAAGTTGCGCTGCTGGTTGCCGGCCAGCGTGATCGTGCCGTCCGTCTCGAACTCCTCGATCGAGCCCTCGATCGTGGCCCTGCCGCCCGCCGACGTGAACCTGAACCGGTTACCCGTGGCCTTGCCCTCGAACCACTCGGCAGTGCCGCCCGGAAGCCCGTCGGTGGCGAGGATCCGCATGCCGGGATTATTCATATCGGTCCGGTCGAAGTGGATCGCCACGAGGGTGCCCGTGAAGGCCACGCCTCCCACGAAGACGCCTGCGTTCGACAACTCGGCCAGCCGGTCCTGCAGAGCGGTGGAAGTGGGCTGCGCCTCGTCGTCTTCATCGTCCGAGCCGCCGCAGGCAGGCAGCAGGATCGCCACCAGCGCGAGGGCCACGATCGAACGGAACGTTCGCACTGACGCCATCGTTCCCCCTCCTTACGCCGCGTGAGGAATGTAGGACCGGGGAGGGGAGTCGTCAACGGTCGGCGCAACGCGGTCAGCGTTGTCCGCAGGGTCGGGTTATCGACGGGTGAAGGTCAGGTGGACGACGCCGCTCGGTGACGAGACGGCCTCCAGGTCGTAGCGCTCCTCGACGCCCTCGATGCCGTCCCACAGGCGAACGCCACGGCCGAGCAGGATCGGCACCTGCACGACGTGCAGGACGTCGATGAGGTCGGCGGCGAGGAAGTCGCGGACGACGGTCGGGCCACCACCGATGCGCACGTCGAGGCCGCCGGCTGCCTCCCGGGCGAGGTCCAGCGCCTCCTGAGGGCTGGCGTCGACGAAGTGGAACACGGTGCCGCCCTCCATCTCGATCGACGGGCGGGCGTGGTGCGTGAGCACGAACACCGGCGTGTGGAACGGCGGGTTCGGCCCCCACCAGCCCCGCCACTCGTCGTCGCTGCCGACGTCGGTCCACGGACCGGTCTGCGGGCCGAACTTGCCGCGGCCCATGATCTCGGCACCGATGCCAGGGCCATGGCGGTTGGCGAACGCGTGGTCGACACCCGAGGTACCGCCGGCCTCGCCGACCATCGAGCGCCAGAATCGCGTCGCGAACATCCACTCGTGCAGGCGTTCCCCAGCGTGACCGAACGGCGCCTCGAAGGTGATGCCGTCGCCGGTCCCGAACCCGTCCAGGGAGATCGAGAAGTTGTGGACACGGACCTGGGACATGGCTGCCTCCCGAGCGATAGGGCCCGTTGCGATGCGCAACTGCGTGCGACTGCCGTAACGAAGCAGTAGCAGAAACGCCCTCTCCGAAACGTCGCCCAGCCCTGTAAGACCAGGCAGATCGTCTCGGAACGCCGGCCGGAAAATTGCGCGTATCAAACGAG
>DASUXN010000408.1:0-2981 GCA_036377875.1 Acidimicrobiales bacterium | reverse complement strand
GCCAGGAACACGTCGGCCCGGCGGTCGAGCAGCATCAGCACGGGCACGTGGTCAAGCCGCTCCGCGCCCTCTTCCAGGCGTAGTTCCATGCAGGTGGCCATGCCGCCCATCTTGCCGATCTGCAGGTCGAGCACGACCAGGTCGGGCACGTGTTCGAGCACGGCGGGGAGGACCTGGTGGCCGCGCGTCACCTCACGCACAGTGACCTCGCGCGTGTCGAGGACCGACTTCACGTCCTCGCGCACCCATCGCGCGTCGCTGGCGATCAGGAGGTCGGGCACGGTGGCAGGGTAGTGCGGCGCTCACGATGGGTACCATCCCCTTCCGTCCCGCGCCGATTGGGAGGACTATTTGCTCCACATCCAGTTGGAGGAGCGCGAGGGGTACACGATCTGCCGGCCCAAGGGGGAGCTCGACGCTTACACCGTCGGGCAGTTCCGCGAGGCGCTGGCTGAGCTGTCCACTCGCCCGAAGCTCCTCATCGACATGTCCGAGGTCCCGTTCGTGGACTCGGCCGGGCTGGGGGCATTGATCGGAGGTATCCGGCGGGCTCGTGAGGTCGGGGGCGACGTCGCAGTGTGCTGCAACCGTCCCACCCTCGTACGCCTGCTGCACACGACCGGCTTCGACCGCATCGTCACCGTGACCGACACGGTGGAAGAGGCAGCCCGGTCGCTCACGGAGGACCGCCAGGAGACGAAGTAGCCGGCTCGGCCGCCGCCGCATGGGCCGGGAACAGGTGACCGCCCACGGTCGCCAACCCGGCCAGATCGTGCACGTCCGAGTCGAGGAGGGGCACCCGCACGACCGGCCCGGGAGCGATGCCCGCCACCAGTCCCGCGATCTCCCGGTCCTCGGCGTCGGCCAGGGCGTGGAGGTCGGCCAGGTTGGCCCACAACGGCCCCAGCGGCGTCGCCGCCAGCGTCTTGGCCCGTTCCCGGTCGGCCTCGGGGGCCCATCCGGTGCCGAAGCGGGGCTGCATGCGGTTGACGACCAGCCCCTGCACGGGGATGCCGGCCTCGGACAGCTTCTCGGCGAAGAACTCGGCCTCGGTGACCGCGTCCCGACGGGGTGAGGCGACCAGCACGAAGGCCGTTCCCTCGTCGGACATGAGGTCGAGCACCCGCTGGGCCCGGTCGCGAAACCCGTCCTCCATGCCCTCGAAGGCCTGGAAGAAGGCCACCGCATCGCTCACCACCTGCCCGCCGACCGTCTTGGACACGGTCCGCAGGAAGGTCTGGGCGGCCGCGTTGACCGCCTTGAGCCCCACCCGCGTGGGCAGCATGAGCAGCCGGAAGATGCGGTTGTCGAGGAACCGGGTGAGGCGGCGGGGGGCGTCCACGAAGTCGAGGGCGTTGCGGGTGGGCGGGGTGTCGACGACGATCAGGTCGTAGTCGCCGCTGGCGTGGAGCTCGTACAGCTTCTCCATGGCCATGTACTCCTGCGTGCCCGACAGCGCTCCCGCGATGTTGCGGTAGAAGCGGTTGGCGAGGATGGCCTCGGCCTGCTCGGGGCGGGGGGCGTACTTGCGCACCAGCGAGTCGAACGTGCTCTTCGGGTCGAGCATGAGCGCCCACAGCTCTCCCGGCCAGTCGCCCTCGATGCGGTGGGGAGTGTCGGGAAGCGTGTCGAGGCCCAGGGCGTCGCCCAGGCGGCGGGCGGGGTCGACGGTGACGACCACGCTGCGTTGTCCGGCCGACGCTCCGTGCACCGCCAGCGCGGCCGAGACCGTCGTCTTCCCGACCCCACCGGGCCCGCAGCAGACGACGACCTGGCAGCCGGTGGCCATGTCGGCGAACGTCGCCGTCACGGCACCTCCGCCGGCGCGAGCGCTTCCACCGACTGGGCGAGGGCCGCAGCCAGCACCTCGATCTCGCCCACGTTGATCTCGGCCGTGAAGAGGGCGGGGACGAGCAGCCGGGGAAGGGGAAGGGCGTCGGCCAGGCGGGCCAGCTGCTCGACCTGGAGCTCCTGGCGGGCCATGCGGAATTCGGCGGCGCGGCGCAGGGCGTCCGCCTCGCCCGGGCGCAGACCGATGTCGGCGGCGTCGGCCGCGTCCTGAGGGTCGACGTCGAGCCCCTCCACCCGGGGGTAGACGGAGTTGACCACCACCGGGCCGAGGTCGATGCCCACCTTGTCCTCCAGCATGAACGCCGTCTCGACCACCTCGTTGACCGGCGTCTCCTCGGGCAGGGTGACGAGCAGGACCCGGCAGCGGGTGGGATCGGTGAGCATGCCCAGGACGTCCTCGGCCTGGTCCCGGATGGGCCCCACCGAGACCGTGTCGAGCAGCGAGCGGGGGCTGAGGAGGAAGGTGACGGCATGGCCGGCGGCGGGGGCGTCGAGCACGACGAGGTCGACGTCCTTCCGCTGCTCGAGCTGCTTGACCTTGCCCAGCAGCAGGATGTCCTTGATGCCGGGGGCGGCGGTGGCGACCACGTCGACCGCGCCGGTACGGGTGAGCCGCTTGGACATCCGTCGCAGGCCATGGTCCTCGAGGTACTCGACCAGGGCCTGATCGGGGGTGAGGGTGCGGCCCCGTATGCCCGGGCCCAGCTCCTGCTCCTCGTAGGTCAGCGAGGGCGCGCCGAAGGCGGAGGCCAGCCCGTGCTTGCCCTCGATCTCGACGACGAGCACCGACAGGCCGGCATCGGCCGCCATGCGGGCCAGGGCGGCCGACACCGTCGTTTTGCCGACGCCGCCCTTCCCGGCCACGATGGCAAGCCGGGTCTGAGCGCAGAACTCACGAGGATCCAACCATCCCCCTGCAGGCCTATCTCCGAAGCGTACTGATCGCTGCCGGCGTTCTGATCACCGCCGTGCTCGGCACCGCCCTCGTGGGCGTGCCGCCTTCGGGCGCGCAACCGGCCACGACGGCGCCCGCTTTCCAGCCGGCCGGGCCGGCCGGTTCGTCGACGGCCTCGGTCGCTCCGCTCGACGTGATCGAGGTCAAGGGGCGCATCGACAGCATCGAGGCCGAC
>DASUXN010000407.1:0-4933 GCA_036377875.1 Acidimicrobiales bacterium | reverse complement strand
ACCTGGAAGGCGGTGATGGCGGGGTCGATGCCGTGGCCCGAGACGTCGCCGATGACCGCGACCATCCGCTTGTTGCCCACCATGTAGACGTCGTAGAAGTCGCCGGCCATGAGCCCCGAACCGGCCTCGTAGACCTGGCCGACCTCGAACCCCTGGAAGTCGGGCAGCTGCTCGGGCGCGAGGCGGGCGGCCCAGCGGCGGGGCGCCAGCTCCTCCTGGGTGAGGACCTCCTCGGCCTTCCGCTCCAAGCTGGCCCGCTCCTCCAACAGGTCGGCTTCCTGGGTGAAGCGGCGGCCGTAGACGATCGTCATGACGATCGGCACCGCGATCAGGAACCGCACGGGCAGGTTCAGCCACACGTTGTTGGTGAAGGCTCCAACCAGGGCGCTGACGGCGGCGATGGCGTACAGGAGGGTGTTGTGGACCTCCTTGCGGTACGCCGAACGGGCCAGATCGGCGGCCACGGTCGCGCCGTCGCCGCCCAGGCCGAGGATCCGGCGCCACGACCGTTCGAGGCGAAGAGCCGACCGCCCCCAGATGGCAGCTCCGGCCAGGCAGCCGGCGGCGACCGCCAGGAGAACCGGGTTCTCGAGCGACACCACGGGAAATGCTAGGTGGCGGCGGGCGTCTCTGCCCGCCATTCACCAATTTGGGGGGTCACGAGTCCCGCCTGCGCACGCGGAGCTTCAGCGGCGTGGGGCCGAAGTCGAAGTGCTCCCGGATGCGGCGTTCGAGGTAGCGGAGGTAGTGGGGAGGCATAGCCCGGGTGGCGAAGAGGGTGAAGGTGGGCGGATCGACGGCGCCCTGGGTGGCGTAGAGCACCTTCCCGCCGGGGGGCAGGTGGGCGGCCTGGGCGGACTGGATCAGCTGGTTGAGCTCGCGGGTGGGCACCCGCCGGCTGGATGCGTCCAAGGCGTCGTCGAGGGCTGGGAGGATGCGGTGGACGCCCTTGCCGCTACGGGCGCTCACCTTGAGAACGGGGGCGTAGCCCAGGAAGCCGAGGCGGTCCTCGACGTCGTCGGTGACCTGGGCGCGGGCCTCGGCCTCGAGCAGGTCCCACTTGTTGAGCACGATGACGACCGCCGTCCCGGCCGCGTCCACCCGCTCGGCCAGGCGCTGGTCCTGATGGGTGACCCCTTCGGTGGCGTCGAGGACGAGGAGGGCGGCGCGGGCCCGGTCGATCGCCTGGAGGGCCCGGACCAGCGAGTAGTACTCCGGTCCCTCGTCGATGCGGCTCTTCCGACGCATGCCGGCCGTGTCCACGAAGCGGAACAGGCCGAACTCGGTCTCGACCACCGTGTCGATGGTGTCGCGGGTGGTGCCGGGCATGTCGTGGACGACAGACCGGTCGTCGCCGATCAGCCGGTTGAACAGCGTCGACTTCCCCACGTTGGGGCGTCCGACGATCGCCACCGACGGCACGTCGGGCTCGGCCTCGGCCGGCTCGACGTCGAGTTGCTCGGAGGGGAGGGCGGCGACCACAGCGTCGAGGAGGTCCCCGCTGCCCCGCCCGTGCAGGGCGCTGACGGGGACGGGTTCGCCCAGACCGAGGCGGGCCAGCTCCCACGCGTCGGTCTCGCGGTAGTCGTTGTCGACCTTGTTGGCCACCAACACGACCGGCCTGGCAGTGCGGCGCAGGATCTGGGCGACGCGGTCGTCCTCCTCGGTGATCCCGGTGGTGGCGTCGACTACGAACACGACCACGTCGGCCTCGGAGATGGCCCGCTCCGCCTGCTTGCTGACCTGGGCGTCGAGGGCATCGGTGCTGGCCAGCCACCCGCCGGTGTCGACGATCAGGAAGTCGCGGCCGTTCCAGTCGGCTTCGAGCTCCTTGCGGTCGCGGGTGACGCCGGGCTGTTCCTCGACGATCGCCTCCCGCCGCCCCACGATGCGGTTGACCAGCGTGGACTTGCCGACGTTGGGGCGACCCACGACAGCCACGACCGGAAGCCGCACGGCGGTCGTCATGTTCGGCCGGCCAGCGCCCGGCGCAGGGCGACGCCGTCAGCCTGCACGACCTCGACCGGTCGGGGAAGGTCCTCGGGACGGGTGCCGTCGAGGAACACGCCGTTGGACAGGCAAACGTCGGGCACCAGGTACCGACGGCCGGAGGGCAGGTCGCGCAGGACGGCGGCGATGTCCTCGCCCACGAGCAGGCCGGCGACGGCGATGTTGCCCCCGAAGAAGTTGTTGGGGACGGCCACCACATCCACCTCCGGAAGCAGCGGCCGCAGGACGCGGGCCCCGTACTCCCCGGTGAGAACGGTGACGGGCAGGTCGCGCTCAGCAGCGGGTGGCGAGGCCGTAGCCGTGGCCGTGGCCGTGCGGGCGGCGCGGTAGCCCTCGGCGGGGGCGCCGTCGACCCACGTGAAGAAGCCGGGCTGGACGCCGAGGGGGTCGACGGCCTTACCGGCCAGCTCGAGCTCGAGGGCCCGGGCCATGCCGATGCCGTCCTCGTGCATGGGGAAGCCCTCGTACGCCTCTGCGGACGGGAACGGACGGCCGGCGAGGAGGTAGTACTCGTCGGCGGCGAAGACGAGGCGGCGACCGAGGACGGAAAGGAATACGTCCTGCCAGTCGGCGACGAGGTCGACGACGGCGGCCGCTTCCTCGGGCGTGTGGGAGCGGAGGGACGGCTCGCGGGAGTGGCGGCTGACACCGAGGGGGACGACGCAGGCGGTGGCGAGCTCGGGGAACTCGTCGAGGATCCCCGCCAGGGTCGTCTCCAGAGCGGGGCCGTCGTTGACCCCGGGGCAGACCACGACCTGGCCGTGGACCTCGATGCCGGAGTCGAGCAGGGCCCGCAGCCAGCGCAGGCTGGTGGCGCCGCGACGGTTCCGGAGCATGCGGGCCCGCAGGTCGGGGTCGGTGCTGTGGATGCTGACGTTGATGGGGCTCAGGCGCTCGGTGACCACTCGTTCCAGGTCGAGCTCGGTGAAGCGGGTGAGCGTCGTGTAGTTCCCGTACAGGAACGACAGGCGGTAGTCGTCGTCCTTGACGTAGAGGCTGGGCCGCAGCCCGGGCGGGAGCTGGTAGATGAAGCAGAACTCGCAGTGGTTGTCGCAGGTGCGGACCTGGTCGAACAGCGGTGACTCCACCTCCGCCCCCAGAGGCTGGCCGGCGTCCTTGGGCACCCCCATGGCCACGTCGAGGCCGCCCCGCCGGACCTCGAGGTCGAGATCGGCCTCGTCGACGAGTAGCCGCCACTCGATCACGTCGCGAGGCTGCCGCCCGTCGATCGCGACGATCTCGTCGCCCGGCTCGAGGCCGGCCACAGCGGCGGGCGAGCCGGGCGCGACGGCGACGACGCGCGGGAGAGCCATGTTGACCAGCGTAGATGCCACTCACCGGTAGCCTCGAAGGGATGCAGGTCGACCGTGTGCTGCTGGCCGCGCCCCGGGGCTTCTGCGCGGGCGTGGAGATGGCCATCAAGGCCCTGGCGTGGATGATCCGCGTGTTCTCGCCGCCGGTGTACTGCTACCACGAGATCGTCCACAACCGGCTGGTCGTGGACCGGTTCCGCCGGTTGGGCGTGGTGTTCGTGGACGACGTGTCCGAGGTTCCGCCCGGCGCGCCCCTCATGCTGTCGGCCCACGGGTCGGCCCCCGAAGTCGTGGCCGCCGCCCGCCGTACCGGCGGGTTCGTGGTCGATGCGGTGTGCCCGCTCGTGACCAAGGTCCACCACGAGGTCAAGGTCCGGGCGGGCAAGGGGTACTCGATCCTCTACGTGGGCCACGAGGGCCACGACGAGGCGGTCGGCACCATGGCCGTGGCTCCCGAGTCGATCCACCTCGTCGAGTCGGAGGAGGACGTGGCCCGCCTGCCGTTGAGCGAGCAGCCGGTGGCGCTGCTGGCCCAGACGACGCTCAGCCACCAGGACTGGGCGGGCGTGCTGGCCGCGGCGCGGGATCGGTTCCCCGACCTGTGGATGCCCGGGCGCAGCGACCTGTGCTTCGCCACCACCAACCGCCAGACCGCCCTCATGGAGATCGCCAGCCGGTCCGACGCCATCATCGTGCTGGGATCGGCCAACTCGTCCAACACCGTGGCCCTCGAGAAGGTGGCCCGGGCGGCGGGCGCGGCGCGCGTCTACCGGGTGAACGCCGCCTCCGAACTGCCCGACGACCTCACGGGCACGGTCGGGGTGACGGCGGGCGCCTCCGCCCCCGAGGACCTGGTGCGGGACGTGATCGAGCGGCTGAACCCGGCGGAGGGCGTCGAGGAGATACGGGTCACCGACGAGGACGAGTACTTTCCCCAGCCCCGGGAGCTGCGCGACCTCCTGGCCGGCATCGACGCCGTCGTGAGCCTGACCCTGGGCGGACCACCGCCCCGGCCCGCGCTGGCCGAAGACCGCCAGCTGGCCGCCAGCGACGTGCTCGACGCCCTGGCCGGCTGAGACGAGCGGCTCGCCCTAGCCGGCGACGGTCAGGGCGATGGTGAGGACGAGCCCCAGTACGAGCCGCGAACTCCCCCCGTCCTCACCGGTCATGCCCTAGGAGCGCGCTGATTAAGCCTGGTTTGGGCGGCTGGGGGCGCATTTCTCCCGGCAAAAGGGCTGGTCAGCCGCCCGGCGGCGAAGCCGCCACGCGAAAATCAGCACGCTCCTAGGAAACGGGCGGCGCCTCCGGCGGGTTTACCCCCGCCTTCTTCTGGGCCTCGTCGAACAGACGCTGGACCTCCTGCTGGACCTGCTCGGTCAGCTCGTGGAGGACCCGACGGGGCGTCCGGCCCCCGGCCTCGTTGACCGGAGGGCGGATCGGTGGGCCCACCACCACGTGGATCTTCACCGGCCGGGGGATGCGCTCGCCCTTCTTCAGCGCCCGCTCCGATCCGCCGATCCCCACGGGGACGATGGGCACTCCCGTCTTGGCCGCCAGGTAGGCCGGCCCCTCGTACAGGTCGGCCACGACCGGCCCCGACCGGCGCGTGC
>DASUXN010000406.1:0-3464 GCA_036377875.1 Acidimicrobiales bacterium | reverse complement strand
GCCCAGCACCGCGCCACGGCCGGGCGACTGGCGGGGCGCCGGCTCCTCACGCACGCGCTCACGACCCTCGTCCCAGCGGTCGAAGCCGGCGGCGATGACGGTGACGCGCACCTCGTCGCCCATGGCATCGTCGATCACCATGCCGGCGATGATGTTGGCGTCGGGGTGGGCGACCTCGTGGATGATCTCGGCCGCCTCGTTGACCTCGAACAGGCCGAGGTCGCTTCCGCCCGAGATGTTGAGCAGGATGCCGCGGGCGCCCTCGATGGAGGCCTCCAGCAGCGGGCTGGAGATGGCGGCCCGGGCGGCGTTGATGGCCCGCCCGTCGCCCGACGCGTAGCCGATGCCCATGAGGGCGGTGCCGGCGTTGCTCATGATCTTCTTCACGTCGGCGAAGTCGGTGTTGATGAGGCCGGGCGTGTTGATCAGGTCGGTGATGCCCTGGACGCCCTGGAGGAGGACCTCGTCGGCCATCTTGAAGGCGTTGAGGGCCGACGTCTTCTCGTTGGACACCGACAGCAGGCGGTCGTTGGGGATGACGATGAGGGTGTCGACCTTCTCCTTCAGCCGCTGGATGCCCTGCTCGGCCTGGTTGGACCGGATGCGCCCCTCGAAGGAGAAGGGCCGGGTCACCACACCGATCGTCAGGGCCCCCTGGTTCTTGGCGATCTCGGCGATCACCGGCGCGCCGCCCGTGCCCGTGCCGCCGCCCTTGCCGGCGGTGATGAAGACCATGTCGGCGCCCTTGAGCACCTCTTCGATCTCGTCGCGATGCTCCTCGGCGGCCTGGCGCCCGATCTCGGGATCGCTCCCCGCGCCCAGCCCTCGCGTGAGCTCCCGCCCGATGTCGAGCTTGACGTCGGCGTCGCTCATCAGCAGGGCTTGGGCGTCGGTGTTGATGGCGATGAACTCGACGCCTTTCAGGCCTGCGTCGATCATGCGGTTGACCGCATTGACGCCGCCTCCACCGATGCCGACCACCTTGATGATGGCCAGATAGTTCTGCGGTGCGCCGATCATGGCTCTACTCCCCGTCCGTGCGGCCGCTGGACCGCTCCTCGTGCCCGTGGCCACGGTGCGTGGCCGCCGCTGCCGTTGCGCGAGGCCACTCGGTTGTTGTGTTCTCATGGCCTCAACCTCCACTACAGGTGAAGAGTTATGTCAACCTGCGCTGAGGGTCGAAACCTTTGCACGATCTCACCCACGAGTCAAGACGGGACTCGACGGAAGCCGCACGTCGAGAAGAACGAGGCCTCGAACGTCCACCGAAGCGAGCACCGTCTCCGCCGCCCGCACCTTGGCCTCGAGGGCGTCGACCGTCCCCAGACGCACCGTGCCCTGGGGGTTCAGCTTGAGTTCGATCTGGCCACTCTCGAGGGCGACGACGGCCGACGTGCGAGCGGCCAGTGAGGGTGAGAGGGCGGCGAAGACGGTGAGGGGGCCCGAGGCCGAGGCCACGGTGGTCCCCGGCGGCGGCAGCTCGCCCAGCCCCTCCAGCACGAGCAGCCCAGGAGGGCGTTCGGGAACCAACTCGAGAACCCTGCCGGTGCCGTCCAGAACGGCCCATTCTCCAGTGTTGGAGCTGGTCACCGCGCTGGGAGTGCGCTCGGTGACGGTGACCAGGGCGGTGCTCGGCCACACCCGGCGGACGTCGGCGCTATCGACCCAGGGCAGTCCCTCGACGGCGGCGGCGGCCGCATCGAGGTCGACCTCCACGAGCGGTTGGCCGTCCCAGATCCCGGTCGCGTCGCGAATCCACTCGGCCGGCGTGCGGTCTGCGCCTCGTACCGTGACCCGGTCGACGTCGAGCAGCGGAGAGCGCAGCGCCAGCCACCCGGACGCGCTCAGCAGGATGATTCCCATGCCGGTGACGACCAGCCTCAGGCGCCTGCGGCCCTCGTGGCGCCGCACCTGGATGCGCCGTTCACGGATGCGGGGGTCCATCGGGATAAGGGGTGCGGGCGCATCCTGCACTGGAGCGGAAGGGTCGATCGGCATGATCAATCTCCACTTGAGAGTTGAGGTTGAGGGAATCCTACGAGGTGAACCTCGGGCTTGAGGCGGATCCCGGAGTGTTGGAACACCCGGTCCTGGACGACCACCATGAGCGTTCGGACGTCGTCGGCGCTTCCTCCGTTGTCGACCTGGATGAAGTTGGCGTGCTTGGTGGAGACGGCGGCGGAACCGACCCGGTGGCCCTTGAGCCCGGCCGCGTCGATGAGCCGGCCGGCGGCGTCGCCCGGGGGGTTGGTGAACACGGAACCCGCGTTGGGCCCTCCGGGCTGGTGCTCGCGCCGCCAGCGCACGATCTCGGCCACCTCCGCCTCCGACGCCTCACGGTCGCCCGGGCGCAGGGCGAACTCGGCCGAGGTGACGACCTCGCCGGGTGCCAGATCCGAGTGGCGGTAGGACAGGTGGAGGTCGGCCGCGGGCCGGTCCTCGGCGCCGCCGGTCGCCAGGTCGAAGACCCGGGCGGCCACGAGCGTGCGGCTGATGTCGGACCCGTGGCCGCCGGCGTTCATGCGCACTCCGCCCCCCACCGAGCCGGGGACGCCCACCGCCCACTCCAGGCCCGTGAGGCCGAGGGCGGCGGTACGGCGGGCGAGGACGGGAAGGGTTACGGCCGCGCCGGCCCGGACGCTGGAGCCGTCCACGTCGATTGCGGCGAACCCGTCGCCGAGGGTCAGGGCGATGCCGGGGAAGCCGGCGTCGGACACGAGGAGGTTGGAGCCGCGGCCGATTACGAGGACGGGCAGGCCCGACGCCTGCACCGCCCGAGCCACGGCGGCGAGATCGTCGTCGTGGCGGACGTCGACGTAGAGGGCGGCCCGGCCGCCCACCCGGTAGGTGGTGAGGGGCCCGAGGGGGTGGTTCCGGCGGGCCCGGTCGCCCAGGAGGGCAGCGGCGGCGTCCACGCTCATACCGCGGCCGACAGGAGGTCGTCGGGGAGAGTGGTCAGATCGCCGGCCCCGAGGGTGAGGCAGAGGTCGCCGGGGCGCAGCTCGCGGCGGAGGTAGGCGACGAGGGCGGGACGGGTCGGCAGCCACGCCGACCGACCACGAAAGCCGGCGTCGAGAGCAGCTTCGAGGACGAGCTTGCCGGTCACGCCGGGCCGGGGCGCCTCGTCGGCCGCATATATGTCGGTGACGGCCAGCACGTCGACGCCGTCGAAGGAGTGGTCGAAGTCCTGCCACAGGGCCGACGTGCGGCTGTAGCGGTGAGGCTGGAACACGCAGACGACCCGCCGCCACGAGCCGGCCGCGGCGTTCGGGCCACGCAGGCCGGCCGCGGCGTTCGGGCCACGCAGGCCGGCTCGGGCCGCGGCCACCGCCGCCGCCACCTCGCTCGGGAGGTGGGCGTAGTCGTCGACGAACGTCACCCCGTCCCGCTCGCCTCGGAGCTGGAAGCGCCGGCCCACCCCGGCGAAGCGGGCCAGCAGGGGTGCGCCCTCGGCCAGGGGCACG
>DASUXN010000405.1:0-4001 GCA_036377875.1 Acidimicrobiales bacterium | reverse complement strand
TGCCTCGATGGCCGCCGGTGCGGCCGGGGGTGTGGCTGCGGCCACCGACGGGGCGCTGAGCACGGCCGGTGCGGACACGGCGGTGGGCGGCGGTGAAGCGGCGGTCGAGGGGGGACTGGAAGCGGCGCCGTCGGCGGTGAGGACGGCTTGGGCGGCGGCCCGACCCGGGAACAGCAGGACGACGAACAGCCCGACTGCGAGCGCGGCGAACGCGGCGGCTGTGGCCCGTCGAAGGGCGGTGTGCTCGATCGCTTGGTCCGCGGTCATCCCGAAGTGGTTGCCACCCGGCGCCCCAGCGCCTGAAGGTGTGGCGAAGGTTTACCACCGCCCCCTGCCCTCGGCAACGACACCCGGGCGATTTTCGCCACGCTCGGTGACGGGCGAGGGTCCGCGTTCGGGCGGTGGCCGCCTCGTACGCTCGGCGCCATGGAGGTTCAGGTCATCCGTAGCCCCCGCCGGCGGCGGACGGTGGAGGCCCGCGAGGTCGACGGCGTCATCCGCGTGTCCATCCCGTCGACGATGAGCGCGATCGAGGAGCGCCGGCACGTCGAGAAGCTCGTGGGCCGTCTCCAACGCCGTTCCAACACATCCAACATCCCCCTTGACCAGCGCAGTCGCGCTCTCGCCCGGCGCCTCGGACTGCCCCTGCCCAACACCATCCGGTGGGTGGACAACCAGAACGCGCGATGGGGGTCGTGCTCGGTGGCCGAGCGTTCCATCAGAATCTCGTCCCGGCTCGCCCGCTTTCCGCTGTGGGTTCTCGACTATGTGATCGTCCACGAGCTCGCCCACCTGGCCGTGCCCGGCCACGGCCCCGCCTTCTGGGCGCTCGTCAACCGCTACGAGCGGACGGAGCGGGCGCGGGGCTACCTGCTGGCCAAATCGGTCGGCGGTGACGGGGAGGACTGGGTCGACTGCCCGGCGGTGGCCGACGGTTCGGCGTAGCGTCGGAGGCCTGAGCACGCGCACCTCTTTCTCTTTGCCGTTGGCGGCGTTGGCTCTCTTTGCCATGGCCGGATGTGGCAGCGATCAGGACCCGACGGTCGCCAGCGGTCAGTCGGTCACGACCACCACCACGACAAGTGGGACGGGTCCGACGACGACGGTGGCGCCCACCACCACCGTCCCGCGAACCTTCTCGGGCGATCTCACATCGACCGACGGCTACCGCTACCGGATCACGCTGGAGGTCGGGGACAAGCTCACCGCCGCCTCTGCCGAAGAGTGCGCGGCTGCCCCTGGCCCGGGCCGGGCCGCCGTCCGGGTGACGCTCACGGTCGCCAACACCGAGGCCAACCGGCCGGCCCCCTCACCGCCCGTGCGCGTCGAGCTCAACGGGCCCGGAGGCCGCCAGCAGGTGCTGGTGCGGGACGCGACCGGCATGTGCACGTTCACCCCCCGGGTACCGTCCATCGGCGCCGGCCAATCGGTCGTCTACCGCGGCACCACGCCGGCCGTCGCCGCCGACGCCGCGCCAGGGTCGGCGGGACAGGTCGAAGTCGCCGTCTCGGAGACGCGTTTCTCACTGTCCGCCCCTGTGCCTTGACCACCGGACCAACGGCTATGGTCGACCGCATGTCGACCCCGGCGGCCCCGACGACGTGAGCTCGCGGCTGACCGAGAGGGCCAGCTCCCTTCTCGGTGCAAAGACCTCCCGGCGCGGGTTCCTGATGCGCTCGGCCATGGTGGGATCGGCGCTGGCCGTCTCACCGTTCCGCTTCCTGACCCGCCCGGGCACCGCCTACGCCGCCATATGCGCGTGCGCCGGCGCCGACTGCGACTGTGGGTCGGCCTGCTGCGACGGCTACACCGACTTCTGCTGCTCGGTGAACAACGGTGCCAACACCTGTCCGCCGGGCACGTTCGAGGCGGGCTGGTGGCGGGCCGACGGCTCGAGCTTCTGCGCCGGCGGTCCTCGCTACTACGTCGACTGCAACGCCTCGTGCGGCTCGTCGGTCACCTACCCGTGCGAGTGCGGCAGGGGCGACTGCGACAACCGGCGCGCCGGCTGCAACCTCTTCCGTTACGGCAATTGCAACGCCCATGTCGAGTGCTACGGCGCGATCGTGTGCCGGGTCGTCAGCTGCACGCCGCCCTACCAGACGTACGCCGCCTGCGACCAGACCACCCTGTGGGACAACTCGACGGCCGAGCACAGCGCCAACTGCGGTCCTGTGGAGCCACCGGTCCCGCCGCCCCTCGGCCGGGGCCAGGTGCAGGTTTCCCACAGCGGCAAGGTGCTCGACGTGGCGGAGGCCTCCCAGGCCGACGGCGCGACGATCTGGCAGTGGTCGCCCACGGGGGGCCGCAACCAGCGGTGGACGGCCGAGCCCCAGACCGACGGCAGCTTCCGCATCGTCGCCTCGCACAGCGGCAAGGTGCTCGACGTAGCCGAGTTCTCGCTCGCCGACGGCGGCCGCGTGCACCAGTGGACATGGCACGGCGGCGCCAACCAGCGCTGGACGATCGAGAGCGTCGGCGACGGCTACATCAAGATCACCAACGTGAACAGCGGCAAGGTGCTCGACGTGCGCGGGTTCGCCCAGGGGGACGGCGGCGTCGTGCAGCAGTGGTCCTGGAGCGGTGGCGCCAACCAACGGTGGCGAGGCCTCGAGCCGGGCCCTTCGCGACCACTGAATCCGGGAGTGGAGATCACCGCCGCCCACAGCGGCAAGGCCCTCGACGTGAGCCAGGTCTCTCTGGCCGACGGGGCTGTCATCTGGCAGTGGACGCCCACCAACGGCCAGAACCAGCGCTGGGTCGTCGACCAGCAGTCCGACGGTACCTACCGGATCGTCGCCGTCCACAGCGGCAAGGTCCTGGACGTGGCTGAGTTCTCCACCGCCGACGGGGGCCGCATCCACCAGTGGGCCTGGCACGGCGGCGCCAACCAGCGCTGGCGAATCGAGCCCCTCGTCGACGGCACGGCCCGCATCGTGAGCGTCCACAGCGGCAAGGTCCTCGACGTCAGTCAGGTCTCCCAGGCCGACGGCGCCGTCGTCCATCAGTGGACGTGGCACGGCGGCGCCAACCAGCGGTGGAGGGGCGTCACGTGAGAGGCGCGGCGTGACCGTCGTCGTCCTGATCGAGACGGTGGTCATTGGCGTTCTGGGACTGCTCGTTCTGGGGCTGCTGCGCAGCCACGCCGAGATCCTGCGCACGCTGCGCCAGCTAGAAGCGGGCACCGCCCGACCGGGCGGAAGCGAGGCGTCTGCGCCGGTCACGGCCCACGCCGCCAAGACAAGCACGGCGGCCGACGTGATGGGTACCACCCTGGACGACGAAGTCGTCAAGATCGGCGTGGCCGGTGCCCGGCACAACACCCTGCTGGCCTTCCTCTCCAGCGGCTGCCTCACCTGCCAGGAGTTCTGGGACACCTTCTCGCGCCGGACGCGCCTCAAGGTGCCGGGCGACGCCCGGCTCGTCATCGTGACGAAGGACGCGGCTGAGGAGAGCCCGTCGCGCCTGCGGGAGCTGGCCCCCCGCTCTCATCCCACGGTCATGTCGACGGGCGCGTGGGAGGCCTACGGCGTGCCCGTCGCTCCCTACTTCGTCTACGTCGACGGCCCGTCGGGTCAGCTGCTGGGCCAGGGAGCGGCGTCGGACTGGGACCAGGTCGTCGACCTGTGGGACAAGGCGCTCGCGGGAGGCAGCGTCGCCGGCGGCGCTTCGCCCGGACGCCGCCGCCACCGCCACGCCCGCGCCGACAGCGAGCTGCTGAGTGCGGGCATCCAGCCCGGAGACGACCGCCTGTACGGCAAGGAGACCCAGTAGTGGAACGGTTGGCCGGCCTCGGCCTCGGCGTCGACCTGCCCGACGGGTGGGAGGGGCGGATCTACCAGCGGGCGAACGAGTTGGTGGGAGAGCGCCGTGCCCTCCACGCCGCCAACTTCGCCCTTCCCCAGGCGCGCGGCGACTACGGCAGCGGTGTGACCGAGACGATGGCGCGCGATGGCGTGTTCGTCACTCTCGTCGAGTTCTCTCCGGAGAACGCCAACACC
>DASUXN010000404.1:0-3823 GCA_036377875.1 Acidimicrobiales bacterium | reverse complement strand
TGAGGGCCGACCGGGACGTTTCCACGCGCGTCTTTACGACCCTACAGAGGAACTTCAGGCCCCGGTTCTGACGTAGCGCGCCGGGAAGAAGACCGGCCTCCGTGAGCACCTGGAAGCCGTTGCAGATGCCGATGACGGGCCCGCCTTCCCGGGCGAACGCTTCGACGGCGGCCATGACGGGGCTGAACCGGGCGATGGCACCGGGCCGGAGGTAGTCGCCGTGGGCGAAACCGCCCGGCAGCACGACCGCATCGAGGTCGCCCAGGGAGTCGGCACCGTGCCAGACCAGTCGAGATCCCATCCCGACCAGCGCGACTGCCTCGGCCACGTCGTGCTCGCAGTTCGATCCGGGAAAGACGACGATCCCGGCGGTCTTCATGCCGGCTGCTCCGCCTGCGCCTCGAGCGACACGTCGGCGTCCTCGATGACCGGGTTGGTCAGGAAGCGCCGGCACAACTCCTCGACTTGCGACCGGGCAGTCGCCTCGTCCGGGGCTTCGAGGGCGAAGCGGATGGCCTTGCCGACCCGGACGTCGACCACCCCCTCGTAGCCGAGGCCGGCCAGGGCGCGCTGGATGGTCGCTCCCTCGGGGTTGGCGATGCCCTCCCGCGGCCGAACCTCGACGAGCACCGAGAACCTCATGCGCTCAGCCCCCTTTCACGCCTGGCCAGTCGGCTAGCGACCGGCCGGTGATCCGCTCGTAGGCGGCTCGGTAGCGCGTCCGGGTGGCGCGGACCACGTCGTAGGGCAGGAACGGGGCGGGCGGCGTCTTGTCCCAGTTCGTCGACTCGAGCCAGTCGCGCAGCGGCTGCTTGTCGAACGACGGTGGCGTGGAGCCCGGATGCCACGTCTCCGCCTCCCAGAATCGAGACGAGTCGGGGGTCAGCACCTCGTCGCACAGGCTCAGTTCGCCGTCGATCCATCCCAGCTCGAACTTCGTGTCGGCCAGCAGGATCCCTCGGTCGGCGGCGTGCTCGGCGGCCCGGGTGTAGACAGCCAGCGAGATGTCGCGAGCCTTCTCGTAAACGTCGACGCCGACGATCTTCATGGCGTCGTCGGGCGAGATGTTCTCGTCGTGGAGCCCGACCTCGGCCTTGGTGGACGGGGTGAACAGGGGCTCGGGCAGCTTGGCCGACTCCTCCAGCCCGGCGCCCACGGCGATGCCGTGAATCGTGCCCGACTGGCGGTACTCCTTCCACGCCGAGCCGCTCACGTAGCCCCGCACGATGCACTCGATGGGGAGCATCTCCGCCCGGCGCACGAGCATGACCCGCCCGTCGAGGTCGTTGCCCAGGGCCGCCACCGCCTCGTCGGGAGGGATGGTGGAGATCAGGTGGTTGGGGGCGATGTCGCGCACCATGTCCAGCCAGTAGGCGGTCATGGCGGTGAGCACGCGTCCTTTGTCGGCGATGGGCTCGGCCATGACCACGTCGAAGGCCGAGATCCGGTCCGACGTCACCATGAGCAGGCGGTCGTCGCCGATGTCGTAGATGTCGCGGACCTTGCCGCGGTGGACGAGAGGGAGCGTCATCGTTCGAACGCTACCGGCCCGCGAGCCGTCACAGGATCGGTTCCGGGCGGTAATCGGCGGCGTGGGGGAAGCGGGCGGCCACGTCCTCGGTACGGCGCACGAAGGTCGCCACCTGGCCCGCGGCGGCGCCGGTGAACGTCAGCGGGTCGGCGAGAGCGGCGTCGAGATCTTGGCGGGTGAGGCGCAGCCGGTCGTCGGCGGCCAGGCGATCGAGGAGGTCGACATCGGCGTCGCCCTTCTCCCGCCGGGCCAGGGCGGCGGCCACCGCGTGCTCCTTGATGAGCGCGTGGGCCTGCTCCCGCCCGACACCGGCCCGCACCGCCGCCATCAGCACCCTGGTAGTGGCCAGGAAGGGCAGCTCCCGCTCCAGCTCCCGCTCGATGACGGCCGGGAAGGGGGCGAGCTCGTCGAGGACGGTCAGGAACGACTGGTACAAGCCGTCGATGGCGAAGAAAGCTCCGGGGAGGGCGACCCGGCGGACGACCGAGTCGGACACGTCGCCCTCGTTCCACTGGTGACCGCTGACGGCGGTGACCATGGCGAGATGGCCTCCCAGCACGGCGGCGAGGCCGTTGACACGCTCGCACGTGCGGGCGTTCATCTTGTGGGGCATGGCCGACGACCCGACCTGGCCTGCCGCGAACCCCTCCGTGATCAGCTCGTGGCCGGACATGAGGCGGATCGTGGTGGCCAGCGACGACGGGGCAGCGGCCGCCTGGACGAGGGCGGACACCACGTCGAAGTCGAGCGAGCGGGGATATACCTGGGCGGTCGAGTTGAGGGCGGTGTCGAACCCCAGATGCCGGGCGACGGCGTCCTGGAGGTCGGCCAGGCGGGCGGGGTCGCCGCCGAGCAGGTCGAGCTGGTCCTGGGCGGTACCGACAGGGCCGGTGATGCCCCGCAGCGGGTAGCGGACCAGCAGCTCCTCGACTCGGGCCAGGGCCAGGAGGAGCTCCTCACCCGCCGTCGCCCACCGCTTTCCCAGCGTGGTTGCCTGGGCCGGAATGTTGTGGGTGCGCCCGACGAGAACGAGGCTGGCGTGATCGGCGGCGAGGCGGCCGAGGCGCACGGCGGCGGTCACCATGCGGTCGCGCACGACCTCGAGCGAGCGTCGGATCTGGAGCTGCTCGACGTTCTCCGTGAGGTCGCGCGACGTCATGCCTTTGTGGACGTGCTCGTGGCCCGCCAGATCGCAGAACTCCTCGATCCGAGCCTTCACGTCGTGACGGGTCACCCGTTCCCGGGCCTGGATCGAGTCGAGGTCGACCTGGTCGACCACCGCCTCGTAGGCCTCGATGACGCCGTCGGGAACGTCGATCCCGAGGTCGCGCTGAGCCCGTAGGACGGCCAGCCAGAGTCGCCGCTCGAGGACGACCTTCGTGCGAGGCGACCACAGATCGACGATCTCGGGCGAGGCGTAGCGAGCCGCGAGTACGTCGGGGATGCTCACTTGCCGGCGGCCCGCCGCTCGTCGAGCTTGGCGGCCAGGGCCTGGTCGGTGACGGCCAGCATCTGGATCACCAGTAGGGCGGCGTTCAGCGCTCCGTCGATGGCGACGGTGGCCACCGGGATGCCTCGCGGCATCTGCACCGTGGCGTAGAGGGCGTCGACTCCGTTCAAAGCGCCACCCGAGAGGGGCACGCCGACCACGGGCAGGGTCGTGTTGGCCGCCACCGCGCCCGCCAGGTGGGCGGCCATGCCCGCGCCGCAGATCAAGGCGGCGTACCCGTTGACACGGGCGGAACGGCTGAACTCGGCCACCTTGGCCGGCGTGCGGTGGGCGGACATGACGTGCTCCTCCGCCTCCACGCCGAACTCCTCGAGCGTGGCGAGGGCGGGCGCCATCTTGTCCTTGTCGTTCGGCGACCCCATGAGGATCGCCACCTTGCTGCTCATACCCGTACCTCCGAAGCGGCAGCGGCCTCGGCGATGTCGTGCCGGTAATGCATGCCGGGCCAGTGGATCTTGGAGACGGCTTCGTAGGCGCGCCGGCGGGCATCGGGCAAGTCGGCGCCCAGGGCGGTCACGTTCAGGACCCGGCCGCCGGCAGTGGTGCGGCCCGGGCCCAGCCCGGCCGAATAGACGGTCACCCCGGGCAGCGAGCCGGCCTCGTCCAGACCGGAGATCGGGTCCCCAGTCCGCGGCGAGAGCGGGTACCCCTCCGAGGCCAGCACCACGGTGACGGCCGCTCGTTCGTCCCACATCGGCTCGCTGCGGATCTCCCCCGCTGCCGCCTCGGCCAGCAGTTGGGCCAGATCGCCGGCGTAGCGGGGAAGCACTACCTGAGCCTCG
>DASUXN010000403.1:0-2635 GCA_036377875.1 Acidimicrobiales bacterium | reverse complement strand
TGACCTACACGTTCAAGGTGCAGACCCGGGACAGCTCGGGGAACACCACCGACTCGAACGTCGTCGCCGTGACCACGCTGGCCAGCACCGACACCGTCCCGCCCTCGGCCCCGGCCAACCTGCGGGTCGACGTCGAATCGGGCTGCGCCGAACTGTGGCTGGCGTGGGACCAGTCGACCGACGACCTCGACCCGCAGTGGGCCATCGAGTACGAGGTGTACGTGAATGGGACCTTGAGCCCGCTGGCCGTCGACACCGGCGTGGGCCGGTCGTTCGTCTACGGCACCGTCAACGGGCTGAACAGCTTCGTGGTCAAGGCGGTGGACCGTACCGGCAACACCTCTGCGCCGAGCAACACCGCCACCGCCGAGCTCTGGCTCTGCTGACGGGACGGGTCACCCGCTTGAGCCTCCGCCGCCGCGGGTACCGACCAGACATGTCCAACCCACAGCAGCCCGAGCTCGCCCGCAGCCGGAAGACGCCGGCCCAGGACCCGGACGCGGTCGCATCGATCGTCGAAGGTCGCCAGACGCCGCCCACCGAGGGCCGGACGGGACCGGTCCCGGCCGCAAACCAGCCCGGCCAGCACCCCGAGACGGAGCAGGACAAGCCCGACCTGGATGCCTTCGCCGCGAAGCTGGGCGTCACCGACCAGCCCGCCGACGAGGTGGTCGACCGCCAGATCGAGCGCCAGAACTCGCCTCTGCCCACGCCCGAATCCGCTTCCGGCCCGCCCAAGGCGGCGCTGGCCGGCGTCCTGGCCGCCGCTCTGGCCCTCTTCGCCCTGCTCCGGATGCGGCGCCGCCGGGCACGCCGCCGCCACTAGACCGGCCGGGCCGGCACCCCCGTCCCGCCATCGGTACGATTCCGCCATGACCCTACGGCGGTGGTCTCGGCGGAGTGCGATGGCTGTCCTGGCCATGGCGATGCTGACCCTGGGCGCCTGCGGAGACGACTCCGACGAGTCGGCGTCGGGGCTCGACACGATCCGGGCGGGAACGCTCACCGTCTGCTCGGACATCCCCTACGCCCCCTTCGAGTTCGAGCGGGACGGCGACGTCGTCGGCATCGACATCGACCTCATCACCGCGGTGGCCGAGGGCCTCGACCTCCGGGTCTCGATCAAGGACACCGACTTCGACGGCATCTTCGCGGCGCTGGCCGCCGGGCAGTGCGACGTGATCGCGTCGGCCGTGTCGATCACCGACGAGCGGCGGCAGAACAACGAGTTCACCGGCGGGTACTACGACATCCGCCAGTCACTCCTGGTTCGCAAGGCCGACGCAGAGCGCTACACCAGCCTCGACACCCTCCGGGGCCGCACCATCGGGGTCCAAGCGGGCACGACGGGCGAGGCCTACGCGCAGGCCAACGCCGCCGGCGCCACGATCAGGTCGTTCACCGGCGCCGACGAGCTGTTCACCGCGCTGAGGGCCGGGCAGGTGGACGGTGTCCTCCAGGACCTCCCCGTGAACGCCTACCACGCTGAGGCGAGCGGGGACACCGCGGTTTCCGTGCGGTTCAGCTCCGAGCCGGAGCAGTACGGGTTCGTCCTCAAGAAGGGGAACACCCGGCTTCGAGACGCCATCAACTCTGAGCTGTCCGACCTGGTGGCCGAAGGCGAGCGCACCAGGATCCTGCGCCGGTACCTCGGTGACGCCGCGGCGTAGTTCGTCCGCCCCGGGGACTTGGGAGGTCCGGTTGGAAGGCTTCTTCGACGAGTTCCTGAACCCACGCATCATGCGGGACATGTTCCCGGGCGTGCTCACCGAGGGAGCCAAGAACACGCTGGTGTTCACCGTGTTCAGCTTCACCGGCGGGCTGGCCCTCGGCCTCCTCCTCGCGCTCATGCGAGTCAGCCGGTCGAGGGCCCTGCGCTGGCCCTCGGCGGTCTACACCGACCTCCTGCGCGGGCTGCCCGCTCTGCTCACCATCGTCTTCATCGGCTTCGGGATCCCCATCGCCACCGGCTGGCAGTTCCCGTTCCCCCGCTACTTCCCCGGTTGCCTGGCCCTGTCGATGGTGGCGGGGGCGTACATCGCCGAGACCATCCGGGCCGGTATCGAGGGGGTCCCCCGCGGCCAGTGGGAGGCGGCGCGAGCGGTGGGGATGGACGACCGCACGACCATGCGCCTTATCGTTCTGCCCCAGGCCTTCCGTCTCGTGGTCCCCCCGCTCACCAACGAGCTGGTCCTGCTGTTCAAGGACACGTCGCTGCTGGCCATTCTCGGCACCGTGGCGGGCGGCAAGGAGATACTGAAGTTCGGCCGCGACTTCGCCAACGCCACCAGCAACACGACGCCGCTGGTGGTGGCGGGCCTGGCCTACCTGGTGATCACCCTGCCCATGATCCGGGTGGTCGGTCTCCTCGAGCGCCGGTACCGGAGCGGCGGGCGCGGTCAGTCGACGGGCTCGTCCACGTCGGCCGCCCGGGCCCGCAAGGCCCGCTCCACTCCGTCCTTCCCCTCCACCAGCAAGCGGCGCAGCGGCCCGGGCAGGCCCTCTCCGGCGAGCGCCCTGTCGGTGGCTTCCACGGTGGCGGGCTCGACGAGCTCCCCGGGGTAGAGGCCGCCGACCAGGGCCAGCGCCACTTCCCGGGGCCGGTCGACCCACCATGTCCCCAGCGAGGCGAAGT
>DASUXN010000402.1:0-4056 GCA_036377875.1 Acidimicrobiales bacterium | reverse complement strand
ACACTCGAGGTGGCCACCGGCGGAGCACCCACCTCGGTCGGCGTGGAGGTGCCGGGCGGGTCGGAGAAGGAGTTTCTCGTCCTCGTCTCGACCAGCTCGTTGGACACCGACCTCGACGTCACCGCCCGGCTGCCGGCCGGTTCGGAAGTGGTCGCCAGCGGCACGACCCGGGTGCGGGCGCTGGCCGATACCGAAGTGGTCGGCCTGCTGCCCGGTGCCCTGGGAGGGCGCCCCGTCCCCGGCCCCACCACCCTCGCCGTCGACGCCGGCACCGCCCGCTTCGTCGGCCTCGGTCCGGCCGAGCTGGATCGGGCCCCCGAGAGTCTCTACGCGCTGCGCACCATCGGCCTCGGCGGCGACGAGCTCGCCCGCCAGGCGCCGGCGGTACGGGAGGGGCTGCTGCGCTGGGTCGAGACCGGTGGCCGCCTGTTGATCGACGCTGCTCCCGGCGCCGGTCCCGTGCCCGCGGTTCCCGACGCTTGGCAGCCCGGGGCGGGCGGACGGTCCCGGGCCGGGGCCGGCGAGATCCGCCTCACCGCCGGCGCCATGGCCGCCGGCCGGTGGGCCGGTCTGGTGGAACCCACGTCCCGCCCCACGCCCGACGACGGGCGGCGTCGTGGGTTCGGCGGGCCGCCTCTCGGCGACGCCTTGGCCGGCGACGCCGGCTTCCGCGTGCCCGAGCTGTCGTGGCTCGTGGGCTTTCTCGCCGTGTACGTCGTGGTCGTCGGCCCCGGGCTGTACTTCCTCCTCCGCCGGCGCGGCCGGCCCGAGTTGGCCTGGGCCGTCATCCCCCTCGTCGCCGTCCTCTTCGCCGGCGTGAGCTGGGCGGGCGGGCGCGGCCTCCGCACCGACACCCAATCGGTCCACGGCACGGTGCTGGCCACCGGCCCGCACGGGTCGACGGCGGTGACGTGGCTCGGGTTCGCCTCACGGGGCGGCAGCTCGGTGGAGCTGCGGTACCCGTCGGGCTGGGTGGCTACTACCTCGGGGCGCGACGTCCCCCAGCTCACCGCCCTGCGCCGCGTGCACGAGACCCCAGCTGGACCGGAGGCGACGCTTCCTCTCGACGCCGGCCAGTTCGGGCTGGTGTCGGCCCGCGGTCCTTCCGGCCAACCGGGTGCGCTCGTCGTAAGCGCCCGCTCCGAGACCGACGGGCGGGCCACGGGCACCATCCGCAACGAGACCGGCCTCGCCCTCACCGACGCCGGTGTCATGGTGGGCCCGGCGGCGGTGAGCGTCGGCTCGCTCGAGCCGGGCGAGCAGCGGGAATGGGCGCTCGACATCGGCCGCTGGGACGGTGGTCCGCCGGCCGAGGCCCTGCTGTGGGGCCCCGACCGGTTCGGCCCCGACGGCGAGACGGGGTTCACCAACTTCGCCCTGTTCGACGCCGCCCAACGGTCGGGCATGATCGACATGGAGCGGGGCGACGCGGTGGGCCTGGGCTGGACGGAGGACTACCGGCCGCCGGTGCAGGCCAGTGGCCGTACCGCCAGCCCCGAGGGCAGGACCCTGGTGGTGGGGAGCTCTCCCGTCCTTGCCGCCGGCGCCCGCAGCACGGACGTGTCGATTCGACGGGAGACGGTGCGCGCCAACGGCGGGCTGGCGTCGATGTTCCGCTTCTCGCTGCCCGACGGGCGGACGACCGACCCCGCCAAGCTCAGCCTGCGCACCGCCTTCTTCCCTGTTGAGGTGTGGACGGGCGAAGGCTGGTCGACGGTGAACTGCACCGACCCCCGCTGCCCGCAACCCGGCCAACAGCAGTTCGGCGGCTCCGGATTCGTTCCCGGATTCGGCGCCGCTCAGCCTGTCTGCCCGCCCGGTGTGGTGTGCCAGGGCCCCGCCGTGTTCCGCGGCCCCGTCGGCCCCGACGCCCCCATCGCCGACGCCGTCCTCCCCGAGGGCGCCGTGCGCGACGGAGTGGTGTACGTGCGGATGAACGGCGGGCTACCGGCGTTTCTGGGCGACAGCGGCCTGGCCCTGCTGGAGAAGGCGTAGTCGTGACCGCCATCCCCCTCGAGGTGGACGCGGCCGGCACGGGCACGGACGTGGCCGTGCGCACGACGGGCCTGACCAAGCGGTTCGGGCCGCTGGTGGCGGTGGACGAGCTCGACCTCGAGGTCCCGGCGGGGAGCATCTTCGGGCTCATCGGCCCCAACGGGGCAGGCAAGAGCACGACCTTCGCCATCCTCGCCTCGATCCTCGCCCCCACGTCGGGGTGGGTCGAGGTGGCGGGGTGCGACCCGTCCGTCGACGCGGCCGGCGTCCGTCGCCATCTCGGCTACATGCCGGATTCGCTGGGCGTCTACGACAACCTGCGGGTGACCGAGTACCTGGAGTTCTTCGCCGCCGCCTACCGGGTTCCTCGCCGGCAATGGCGAGGGCTGCTCGACGGCCTCCTCGAGCTGGTCGGGCTCCAGGAGAAGCGCGGCGCCATGGTCGACTCGCTGTCACGGGGCATGAAGCAGCGGCTGGGCCTGGCCCGCGCCCTTGTCCACGACCCCGACGTCCTCATCCTCGACGAGCCCGCCAGCGGCCTCGACCCCCGGGCCCGGGTCGACCTGCGGGTACTGCTGGCCGAGCTCCAGGCCATGGGCAAGACCATCGTCGTCAGCTCGCACATCCTCGCCGAGCTGGAGGAGATGTGCAGCCACGTCGCCATCATGCAGGGCGGCCGGCTGGTCACCTCGGGCGACGCCCGCCGCGTGCGCCAGAGCCTCAAGGGAGGGCGGGCGGTGGTGGTGCGCATGGCCGGCGGGGAGGAGAAGCGGTTCACGGTCGAGGACGACGCCGCCCAGGCCGCCCTCCTCCACCGCCTGGTCGCCCGTGAGGGCCTGCCCGTCGTCGAGTTCCGCGAGGCGGGCGGGCTGGAAGAGGTCTTCCTCGAGGTCACCGACGAGGGGGGCGCCACATGATCGCGGCCAAGGCGCGGCGCGTGCCGCGCCTCTCCGTCAACCCCGTCCTGGAACGGGAGCTGCGCCAGCGGCTACGAGGCCGGGCCGCCTGGGTGAGCCTGACGCTGTACCTCGTCGTCCTCGGGCTGCTGCTGCGGCTGGTCTACGACGTCGTCGCCGACTCGCAGAACTTCTTCGGGGGGCAGTTCCAGCAGGCGTCCACGGCGGGACGGTCGATCTTCCACTGGCTGCTGTTCGTCATGCTGGGCCTGATCTGCTTCATCGTCCCCGGGCTCACGGCCAGCTCGGTGGCGGGCGAGCGGGAGCGCCAGACGCTTGTACCCCTCCAGATCACCCTGCTCAGCGCCCGTTCGATCGTGGTCGGGAAGCTGCTGGCGTCGCTCGCCTTCGTCGTCCTGCTGGTGCTGGCCGCCCTCCCGTTCCTCAGCGTCTCGTTCCTGCTCGGCGGGGTCTCCCTGGCCGAGGTCTTGAAGGGGACGGCCATGGTGCTGGCCGTGGCGGTGGCCGTCGCCGCCCTCTCGCTGGCCTGTTCCAGCCTGGTGCGGCGCACGCAGACCGCCACCGTCACCGCCTACGGGCTGGTGGGGATGCTGGTGGTCGGGACCGTCGTCGTCTACACCGCCCAGCGGGCGTTCGACCGGAGCGTCACCGGCACGACCAAGCCCACCGTCCTCGTCCTCAACCCCTTCGCCGCCACCGCCGAGGTCGTGCGGGGCCGGACCGACGGGTTCAACCTGACGTCACCGTTCGAGGGCATCCAGGAGCTGCTCGAGAGTGAGGTGTTCCTCGAGGAGGACGGGTTCGGCGAGTTTGCCCCCGTCCCTCTGCCGCCCGGTGCTATCGGCCCCGAGGGCGCCATCCGCATCATCGAGGGCCCGCCCGGCGTGGTCCAGCAGCAGTTCGCCGAGGAGGGACGTCGGCCGAGAGTGTGGGGGATGCCCTTCTGGGCCGCGTCGCTGTTGAGCTTTGCCGTGGTGACGGGCGTGTCGCTGGCCATCGCCGTGCGCCGGGTGAGGGTTCCCGTGCGGGGGCGATCCGAGTGACCTCCCTACTGGCCGCTGTCCGCCGGCGGCTGCGGCTGGCGTGGCTGGTGGCGACCGCCCAGCTGGTGGCGCCGGCCGTCGCCGCCGCCGCCCTCGTGCTC